>NZ_CP137761.1:2429333-2733000 GCF_033449965.1 Bacillus sp. T3 | reverse complement strand
GCCTGTATCGTTGATTACCAAGTAATCGTCGATACAGGCTTTACAATAATGACCAAATATAACCCTTTAGCCTATTGTTTTATTTTCGTTTTTTTCCAACGGCGCCTAGGTATAGGACAAACTCTTCATCTCCGTCCAAACCTAAAACCTCATCAATTAATTTTTGGTCATAAATACCAATCGCACATGCTCCTGCATTGATGGATTCGCTAGCTAAATATAGGTTTTGGCATATATGTCCAACATCGATAAGAATTTTCTTGTGTGCTGAAATATCATATTTCCATTCCGAACGGTACGGAGTTGTGCTCCATGCAAATACTGCTGCAGCTCGTTTGCCAAAGTTAGGTACAAATGGCTGATCTAGTGTAATAGCATCGATTTTGTTATCTATTTCAGACAATTCATCCATAAATAAAAGTTTGTGCTCTACTGGAAGATATCTGTAAATCCCAGGTTGAAGGCCTTCTATCCGCATAATGAATAGATAGGTTTCAAATGTATGTGTGGCTCCACTGCAGGGGACAGTTCGGAGCATAAGTCCGCCTTTATTGGTACCAGTGATACCTTGTGTAGCCCACAATAGATAAGATAACTCCTCAAGGGTTAATCTTTCCTCAGAATAAAGCCGTGTACTTCTCCTTTCCTTTATGCATTCGTAAATACTTTGTCTTTTTATCATATCCTCATAAATTTCAGGCAGATCTATTATGATCGATGAGGGGTCATAGGGCTTAACAGTCAGCGGTTTTGGCAACCCCTTAGCCTTATCGGTTTTAATGTGTTTGAATTCGAGAAAATTTGATTTTAAAAATTCTCTCTGTTGTTCATATCGTCCCATAATCTTGCCTCCCGTGATGTCTCTACATTCACGATACTATACCCATTATGGATTTTCTTCTGTGATATGCATCATAAACATCAAGAACAAAGGGCCTTGAGTTACATTTAAAGTCTCTAACGCTATGTTTTGTATTTATTGTATTGTTAATTTTTTCAGTAAATTATACTTGTGAAAAATGAATTAGTACTGTATAGTACTAATTATGATGAAGAATAAATTAATGAATCAAAAGCGTGTGATTGAAGTAGCGGCCAATTTATTTTTGGAAAAGGGCTTTGCCTATACGAGCATGGATGAATTAGTTCGCGTTAGTAAGGTGTCAAAGTCAAATGTGTATTATCATTTTTCAAATAAAGATGAATTATTAGCAGCGGTCGTTGATTATTGGATTACGGTATACAATCAAGCATTGGATGAAGTACTGAATCAGCAACAATTATCAGTTGAACAACGAGTGTTGACCTTTTTAACGCAATTGTCACAAGGGGTGCGAGGCAGGGAGTATCAAGGTAGCTGTCCATTTATAACACTAGCGATCCAATGCCCAGCGCATGCTAATCAACTGAAAGAGAGAATCGGATTGTTTTTCGCAGAATTGAAATTAAAGGTTTGTATCCTCTTTAAACAAGGCATGGAACGAGGAGAATTTCGTCATACGAAACAGCCGGATGAAGTAGCTGCGTTATTTATCACTAATTTGGAAGGCTCATTATTTCTTGCAGAAACTCAAAAAGATGCTACCATCATCACGAAAACAGCTCAACAATTTATGAGATTGCTTCGCTAAAGAGGCAATTTTTTTTACACAAAATTAGAACTAAGTAGTACTAAAAAGGGGAGGATACGGATGAAAAGAGTTTTTATAATCGGCGGTACGGGATTCATTGGTAAGCAGCTTGTCCAACAATTATTTACAGAGCAGGTAGACATCATCCTATTAGTAAGGTCCATAACGAAAGCAAAGGCGATTTTCCTAGATCAAGTGCATCGCCTCCAGTTTGTAGAAGGGGATTTAACAAAACCAGGTTTAGGGCTACGGGATGAAGATACTCAACTGGTATTAAAGAGCGATGTAATCATACATGCTGGTGGTCCAATGGACATTACCGTCCCTGAACAACAGGCAACTGCTGCATTTTTAAACGGCGCAAAGCATGTGAGCGAACTGGCACAAACCATTCATATTACAAAAGGTTTAGAGCAATTGATTCATGTCGTCGGTTATATGAGTCCTTTTGATGATCACAATAGCAACGTGGATATTGATGTATTTCATGATGGACAGCAGTATTTAAACATAAAAAATCCGTATGAACGGACGAAATTTTTAGCAGACCTATATCTGCGCCAGCAAGCAATGAAAGTCGGCTACCCTATTTCTGTCATAAATCCTCCGACAGTGGTTGGTCCGAGTCAGACTGGGAGTACGGAGCAGCTGGCAGGTGTAGGGTTGCTAGTGAAAAGTTTACAGAAAGGTCTTATGCCCGTTGTACCTGGAGGAAGAGACTACCGCTTACCGCTTATTGCTAACGATTTATTAGCAAATTTTATTATTGAGATTTTGAAACAAGGAGAACCGAAGAGCGGAACCTATACACTTGTTCCGGACCGAAGTAATGATCTTACTATGCCCGAATTACTTGAAATCATGACGGAAAGCCTGAATGTGAAAACACCCACTAAATCTGTTCCCATCCAAATGATGAAAGCATTATTAAATGCTGGAGGAAGTAAACTAACAGGAATCCCGGCGGATGGGTTAAATTTCATTACGAAAAGAGATTTTTCAAATGATATGGTGGAAACGGTAATGGGGAAGGGTTGGTTCCAAGAAAATAGTGCAGCGATTTTTTTACCTGTGGTGATAGCGGATTTAGATTATCGTCTAACGTTTCCTACCAATAAGCTCGATAACGAGTTTGACAGAGTAAGGATCGAAAACCTTGTCGTTTATCAAAAAAGTGGTGAAGGCAAACCATTTATTTTGTTCCATGGTTTACTCAGTGATGGCGAGGATTTGTTTCCATTAGCGAGACATTTATATGAAAAAACAGGTCGACCTGTGTGGGTCGTCGATCTTCCGGGTTTAGGCCGTTCTCCTTTTAAAAAAGGAAAAAATAAGATGGATATTTATCTTGAAGCAGTTAAAGGACTTTTGACTGATGCTTCTGAAGGTGCGCACTTAATTGGACATTCCTTTGGAGCGATAGTGTTGCTGGCTGCATGCAAACAACATTATTTTCGTCCACAAGACACCATCACACTGCTGCAACCGCCAGTGTTGAAAAAGAGGCTCCCCGTGTTACCGGATTTTTTGAAAAAATGGATGGTAAAGAAAGCGAGTTTGAATATGTTAGAAAAATATTTCTTGGATACAGGAATGTTTCGTAGTGGAGATGAGATGCCTCCAAACTATGTGGCAAAGGTCAAAAGTAGTTTTACCTCACCAAGAATATTGAATACAACAGTTCAAATGGATGGATGGTTGTCGAACCTGGAAGGAATGGAACTGAACGATGTTGTGAGTAGTGATATTGAGATTATTTGGGGAAATCATGATCGGGCTTATGAATTGCCTGCAAAACTGGGAGATGTCATGCAGGTTCCATATGGGCATCATTTTCCTCTGAGTCATCCAATCGAAACAGCAAACGTGATATTAGAAAATGAGAAAAATACAGATTCAATTCCGGTGTAGAGTTCAGCCAATTTCCAAATGCTTTCAGGAGTTGAAGAAGATACAAGTAAATTATGAGATATTTTTACAAGTAAAGGGGAAACTACTCTTTGAGAAAGGAAGGATTAGGGCTATGACAATAAAAGCTCAAAGATACCTTAATGTTGCTATGGTCTTACTATCATGGTTGACAATACCCTTATTAGGATCCCGGAACATAAAAAGATTTTTTCCTGCATCCATATTAATTGGCATTGTAGAACTACTTCATGCACGAATTGGGAAAAAAAAGAGGTGGTGGGTTTTCTATAATAAGCCCAATTCCTTTCTTTTTGGGGAATTCCCCTTTCAATTTGGTCCTTTTTTAGCAGCCTCTATTTGGTTACTAAAATGGTCGTATGGAAATTTTAAACGGTTTATTTTACTCAACGGAATAACAAATTTTCTCTTTGCATTTCCGATATCATATTTTGCAAAAAAATATAGGTATTATACTTTAGTCCGAATGAATAGCTTCCAGTTTTTTCTCTACTTCTTTTCTAAGGCATTTTTATTTTACGGGTTTCAATCCTTATTTGAAAATATAAGAAGCTTTCAAACTAACATTAAAAACAGCAAGCTAACGTGAAACATTCCTTAAAACAAGGGATGTTTTTTCGTATACCAACAGATTTGGTACCTATTACAGTAGTGCTAACATAGCAAGGAAGTAAGTTCATCTAGATCGGTAACTGCAACGGGTTTAAATTATTGAAGAAGTTACTTTAAAGAATTAAAAATTCCAATTTAATTTTATGCAACGATATAATATAGGGGGAAGTCCAGTAAGAATGGAGAGGGAAAAAAATGAAGAATAATTTGTTTTATATTAAATTAGTCCATACTATTATTTGGGTTTTTTATGTAACGGCCATTTTTTATATTCTCTACTCTGGAATCTTTAATCGAATTAACCTGTACACCTGGATTGCAATCGGATTGGTTATTTTTGAGGGACTTGTGCTAGTCGTATTCAAAGGAAAATGCCCATTTACCATTCTAGGATATAAATACGCAGATAATCCTAAGGTTGGCTTTGACATCTATTTGCCGCAATGGTTGGCCAAATACAACAAACTGATTTTTACTACCATATTCGTTGTTGGAACAATCATTGTTCTTTATAGAAATTGATAACGATTCGTCCTTTACTTATAGAATGAACATGAAAAATGAAATTAAGATCAAAATGAAAGCCGCATCCATTGCTCGATGCGGCTTCCTTATTTCTTTTTTAAAAAAGGATAAGATAATCCCAATCCTCCCAAATATAAAATGACTAAAAAATAAACTGGAAGTAAATGGAGAAAATCTGTATATCCTATATAAAAATGTGTTCCAATCCCAGCTATAAACGCTGGTAATGCTCCTATAGCAAGGGTAATCAAATCCAAGGTACTCCTTTTTTAAATCACCACAGATAGGTATAGGGATCATTGTCCAATCTCTAATTTTGTGTGGCAAATTTTGGATGAACTTCTTTTTTTAGTTCTTAAAGCCTTGTTACTGTTGATATTAGATTTATGAACTTGAATCAAGTAAATAAAGTATTGATGAGATCGCTTTATTTGTCTAGTTTTTAAAATTTGCAAAATTATTTTTTTGATACAACATCCCTAAATTTTAACAATTATTGTACAATAAGGTTAATCTGTTTACTGCTATTAAAAAAAGGAATGAATCTATTGAATGAAATCTATTTTGGAAAAAAGATTAATAGCCTATTAAAAAGGGATGAGGTTTCAAGAAAATATTTTAAAAACCATACCATTGATTTGGATTCGAAACTTGAGAGATGGCAAGACGAGACGATTCGGATTGGACTTGTCGGAGTTACTAGTAGTGGGAAATCCACTCTATTGAATGCCTTACTAGGTGATAATATTCTGCCTACAGCCGTCAGGCCAAGTTCTGGCTCTATTATTATTTGTTCAAAAGGACCAACAACTAATGCAAAAATAATATTTGAAGACGACCGTCATGTAAAAGTGGATGAGGAAAATGTGGCAGCTGCTTTAAAAAAATATGGTGATGAATCAGAAAATCAGAACAATCGATACAAGGTAAAAGAAATCCATTTGCAATCCAAGCATTTTTTACTACCAAAAGAAGTTCAAATTATTGATAGCCCTGGATTGGATGCATATGGGCTCGAGCGACATGAGGAATTGACATTATCCACGCTTCTACCGACGATTGACCTCTGTTTGTATGTCGTTACATTAAAAACAAATTCAGACGAAACAACAAAAAGGATCCTTGCCCAAATCAATGACCAACATAAGCCGATGATTATTGTCCAAAACATGTTGGATTCACTTGAACCAAAGCTAGGTAAAAACGGTCGAGTGGAAAAAACTCGGAAGGTGATTGCCGAAGAGCATATGAATCGAACGAAACGTATTTTGGATGCGATAGATACAAACTTGCATGAAATCGTTCAAATCGTTCAGCTCTCTGCCAAGCGAGCAGTGGATGGACGGCGCGAAGGCTCATCACAAAAGATAAAAGAATCGCAAATTCAAAACCTAATACATATGATTCAATCATACCAAGAAAAAAAGGGGCCGCAGCTTTTCCATACTCGGGGGAATAGTTTAAAAACCATGATTGCTTCTATTATTGAGGAAGAGAGAAAACTATCTGGTAGTCAGGCGTCGTTTGACCAGGAAATTCAACAAATAGAGAAAAACTCGGGGAACAGCTTCGATCATCAAAAGAAAAGAGGAAAAAGGTCGAACAAAAAAAGCTGGAGCTAGAAAATACATTAACACAGTTTCAAAAGGATATCTCGTCATTCGAGCATAAAATTGATCATTTAAGCAATAGTGATTTAGATAAAGCAAAATACATATTAAATGAAATGAAGGACAAGTCGAGTAAAATAGAAAATCAATTTTTAACAACGATAAAGACGGTGAACTCAGATGTAACAAAGTTTATGGAAAAACAAGGCTTAAATTTAACTGAAATCATTCGCTCGATTGCGGTTCGTTCCACAAGACAAAATCATCATAATTTTTTTGAGCTAAAATCAAAAACGGAAACAAAAACACGTCGAGTCGAATCAAGTAAGTTTTTAGGAAAAACAAAGCGTTTATTGGGATCTATTTTCAATAAAGATTGGGGCTATGAAACCGAATACTATGATGTTGAAGTATTAGATAAGCCCAGGGATTAAGAGAAATCTTCAACAGTTTGAACGAAGCTTTACTGGGGCACTTTCCCAGAAATTAATGGAATGGGAGAATCAGATTCAAGGTGCAATGGTCGAGCTCCAATCAATGCAAGAGGATAAAAAGGCGGCATTAAAAGAGAAGAAAAGGCATCACAATGAATTGAATGACCTTCAAGCGATTATGCATGTGTTTGTCCAGATTCAAAATTCATTAGATAAAGCCTTAAAAGCAAACGAGAAGACCATGTTTCAAAATGCTGTGAAAATCAAAAAGGAAAAACTGATTCTCCAGTCTGGCAACATGGTTCAAATGGAAGTTGATGAATCGACATTTCGGTTATATGAAATGAGCAGATCCATCCTGCAAACGATTTTTCAAAAATGTACGAATCATGTTGAAACATTAAATCGAAAACAAAAAATACATAAACAAACAGTTCTTTTAGGTTGGGATGATTTAGCCTTAGCACAGTTTTCGCAACGATACTTCAATCAGCCCTTATCGAATGAAGAGCAAAAAAATTTAGTTGATACGGGGTTGCTTATTAAAGGAAACCTTTTTATTGTATATGAAATGAAACTGCAAGAGGCAAATAGAAAAATCCTAGAGCTTATGATGAAGCAAAGTGGCTTTAACATGTATGTTTTAGTGAATATTGTTCAAGCGGGTCAGGCTCAATCACAGCTTAAAAATAGTCAGTTGTTAAGGATGCCAGTAGTCCGTCAGACTGTTTGTAATCTGGTGATGCAGTCTTTTAAAGAGTTTTTTGAAAACGGAGCGTATGTAGAAGCCGTTGATATTTTAATGGAATTAAAACAATCAGAAATGTTTAGGCAAGGAGAGGTGTTGGTTAATGATGCTAGTCCACTTTTTTCCATCATGCATTTAGAGCTCGGGTCTTCTAATGCCATTGTGCATGATTCGACCCAACTGACAAGGTTTATCCAACAGAAAATGCCGTACCTGATTGATTCAGGGATGATGATGTATGCCTATAATCAATATTTAAATGCCTTGATTAACCAAACTGGAGTGAAATAAATGGGAAAATCATTAATGATCGATATAGATGAAGCAACAAAAGGAATTATGAATGACCTCCAAACGAGTCTTGCCTCGAATATTGAAGGTGGAGTAACGGCAGGGCTACGTCGTCTGTCCGAGGATAGCCAAAATCAATTTACAACACTGCAATCTGTTCTTTCGTCTCAGTTGTCCACACTTGAAGAAGTGTTGGCGAATTCACAAAAGCCGATGTCTCGTCTTTCCAGGGATGTAGTTGACGTATTAGACTTATTATCAAAAGTAAAATCATCTGTCGATTCAAAGTTTGAAAAGGTGGAACAGATTCAGGAGAACACCATTCAAGCAATAAACGAGAAGGTTGATACAATTTTTAATCGAGCCATTGAAAAGCAACAAGCATCAGCAGATGAATCGATGAAGGAGTTTATCAATGAAACGAAAAAAGCCAATAATGTTTTAGCGGAAGAAGTGACCGTCATAAAACAAAGCTTCGAGGATATGACGACAGTTGTCACAACAAAACTTGAAATACAATTTAATGCCCTTCAACAGCAACAGGAAGAATTGGCAAAGCGTGCTGCAGAACTACAATCTATTAAAGTATTATTTGAACAAGTGATAGAATCTCAAAAAGCACAATTTGACTCGATGAAACAGGTTTTATTAGAAGTTTCTATGACTGCTTTATCAGCCCAACAAAATAGTTTTGAAGAACAACTCCAAACTTTAGCTGAAAATCGAGAACAGCTTGTAAAAGTCTTAAAGGATGCACAAAAGGAACAGCTGCAGTCGATTCAAAGAGAGCAATGTGAAATCGTTAATCGAGTGGTAGCGGAAGCTGAGATAACACGCGAACAGCTGGCAAAGGAGATTACGAACCCCGTACCCTTTGATCTCGTGCAGCAGTCGATTGCTGAAATCGAAGGTACTTTATTATCAAGCTTAAATCAGCAGCCAATTTTGAAAAAGCTGGAGGAAGTGCAAAAGGAACTAGAATACGTGAACTTACCGTTTTATAAAAAATGGTTTGTGAAAAAGGAGTCGTAAATTATATGATTCAAGCCTTATTTGAAGAACAGCGGGTCATTAATATTTTTAACCAAGTGTTAGGAATGCCAGATTCGAATACAGAGCTATCTTATTTCCAAACAATTCAGCACAAAATTAAAAACAGTAAATCACAGGAGTTTTATGTGCCGGTCCTCGGTATTCAAGGAACAGGAAAAAGTAGTTTTTTGAATGCTTTGTTAATGGACGAGCTCATTTTACCCGTTGATGCCGATGAAACTACTTGCGTATCGGTCGAGATTCGATACGGTCAATCGGGAGCTCCCATTATGGTTCATTTCGAACATGAGCCACCTATATCCATTTCAAATCCGGAGCAACTCGTGCAGTATGTACATAATGACTATAATCCTGGTAATGAAAAAAAGGTAACGTTTATTCAAGTATTTAAAGACCATCCACTATTAAAAAATGGTGTGGTATTTGTTGATTTACCTGGTGTAGGAAGTCTTACCCAAAGCAATATTAAAATGACCATGGATTATATCGAAAAGCTATCAGCCGCTATTTTCATGCTCCGGACCGTGCCGCCTATTACGAAACAGGAGGCGAATTTTCTAAAAGCTGTTTGGCCAAAGCTGTCTAAAGCGTGGTTTATCCAGAACCAATGGAATGATGAATCCCAACAAGAGGTGGAAGACGGGAAGGCTCATAACATCCGAGTGCTTGAAGATATTCGCGATGCACATCGGATGAACCAACCAATCGACGTACGTATCATTAACGTTTATGCTGCTTTGAAGGCACAGTTAACAAATGACTCCCAATTACGTGAAACCTCTGGACTTTCGGCATTTGAGCACTTATTTGCAGCGATTTCAACCTCGTGGTCAACTGCACTTGATGACGAGCTAAGGTCTATTCAGCAAAAGGCCTTTGCGGATGTTAAAACAGTCCTGCAAAAACAAATTGAGCTTTTTGAAAAAGGACCACATGAGCATTATGAGTGGTTGAGACGTGAAGAAGAAGAACTTGAGAAAATGGTCGAAGAGAATAATAAAGTGCTCCGTTCGTTAGAGAAGATGTTATCGGAGGAGGAAGCAAGATTATCTACATTTGTTCGAACCATTGTCCGTGATGGAAAAGAAAATTTGCGAGCTGATATGCAACGGATTGTCAAAGGAAATGTCGTTGACGGTGAACGTTTATCAAATGCATTTCAAGATTGTCAAAAAGACGTAACTGATGACATTTTAGAAGCATATTTGGAAGAGATGACCGACTTAAAGCTTAGGGTGGAGGAGTCCTTTCATCATTTACAAGTACGGGATATGGACGGTTCTTTTGACTCTTTTGAAAATTTCTCAAAAAAAGAACAAATTAAATTTGAAAAAGGAATTCAGAGTGTTTTTACACTCGGTACAGGAGCTGCCGTCCTATTGCTTTCTAGCAATCCGTTTGGCTGGGCAGCACTTGGAGCGACCGTCTTATTTACGACTATAGCTGGTATGATTGGGAAAAAAGCCAAGCAAGTCACACAGGAATCTCGTCAGCGGAACACGATGGATCAATTAGAAGAACCGATTAACAACTTCGCGAGAAAAATAGATAAATCATTGACTGAACAATTATCATCCTACATCTTCTCAATCCGTGGTACAGCCAAAAAGATTAAAGTAGAACAAGAACGAATTCTAGAGGATACATATGAAGAACAACGAAGAATTCGCTTCGTTGAAATGGATGAATATAAAGTGCAGCAACAGAAGTTAATGGACGATTTAGCCTACATTAAATCCTTGGAGTTGAAATAATTATGTTCCTACAGCAAAACATGGATGCGATTTTACCAATCATTGAAAAAACAAAGGATCCAGAGCTTCAGCCCATGTTCGATTTATTACAGGAACGAATTGACTATCCTGAAAGCTTTGTAACGCTTCTTGGTGAAACGAGTTCGGGAAAATCATCCTTAATTAATGGGTTACTTGGCAAGGAAGTGCTGCCCGTATCATCAAGTCCTACGACTGGAACGGTCGTTGAGCTATATGAGTATGAAGAGGAGACTGACATAACCCCATATGCGTTGTTAAAAAATGCCCGTCTTCGCCAACTAACGATGGAACAATTTCGTGATGAGTCAGCACAAAGCTCGAGTGAGGTATCAAGATTACGATTAAACATTCCAAATATGCCACAAGGGTTACAAGGGATGCGTTTGTTTGACACTCCAGGTTATGGGTCAATTCATAAGGAACACGAAGATGTATTAAAAGATTTTATTCCGAACAGCGATGTGATTATTTACGTCGTCAATTATCGAGTGGGTCTCGGAGAAAATGATGCAGTGTTTTTACAATACATACAACATTTCCTACAAGAGGATATTCGTTTTTTCTTAGTAATTAACCGTGCACCTGAAACGGCAACCGTAAAAGATGTTCGAATAAAAGAAATTATCCGATATGCTCAAGATTTATTGCATACGGATGTGACGTATTTTATCATACCGAGTATTCCTGGAGAGGGCGTTAAACTTCCTGTTGCAAACGATCTGTGGAATGCAGTCCGACAAGAGGTGCAATCAGAGCATCGTAAACACCAAGTAGAGCATGTACTTCAAAACTATCAAATTCAACTACTGCAACAGGCTGAATATTACTGGCAACAACTATTAGCTTTAGCGAAAGTTAGTAATGAAGAACTTGTATTGCTTCAACAATCCATTCAGGAATTACAACTGAAAAAAACGAAAGCGAATTTGAAGATCGATGAAACCTTTGAACGGTTAGACCGTCAAATCCCGAAATATTTTGCGGATTCCCGTAAAAAAATGAATCAAGTCATAGAGAGGGAAATACTCAGTTCTAATAAATGGGCGTCAGCAGAAGAATGTACGGGTTATGTTCAGACACATTTAATGCCTCGTTATGAAAAATTAGAACGAAAGCAAATTTCTTATTATATAGAGCAGGAACTAACGAAACTTAATATGGAATTAGAAGAGTTAGTGAATGAAGCCATTGTAAACTTTCAAACTAAAATTGAAATGATTAGTAATCATTTTGAGCCAATTGTAGAAGGCATAAGTAGGAAGATTGCTCATCGGGCAACGGATGGAGCATTAAAAACCTTTTTAGCTCGCTATGGTGGACGTGGTGGAGCCGGAGCAGGCGTTGCAAATGTTGCCAAAAAAGGGCTGAAATATGCCGGAAAACTAGTGGGAAAAACCTTTTCTCGTGAGACTCATAATGCTTTAGCCAGCTTCCTTAAAAAAATTGGGGCGACTTCCACACGTAATTTGTCCATTGCTGTCAGCATCTTTATTGAAGGGGTGTTCTATGTCATCGAGGCAAATCGATGGCAGATTCGTTTAATTGGCGATGTTGAGAAAGGCACCCTAAAATGGGAGCAAGATACAGTTGAAACGGTTATAAAGGATTTAAAGGAATTGCGAAAAGTGAATCATGAAAATATGGATGAAAACTTCGATGACTATTTAAAAATGATGAATTCACAAGATCTAAATGCATCAAGTGTTACCTATGTAGAAGACATTGAGCGGAATATCAAAGAGATTCAAGAACTAGTAACAAAAATGGAGAAGGAGCGAGTTACCGTATGACAACGAGACGAAAACGACTGCAACTTGAAGAGCCAGTCTATACAGGTGAAGTGATTACCCCTGTTAAATTTGAGGAAAACACAGAACTTCAAATGAAGGAAATCGAAAATAAACATGCATTAGACATGCGCAAAATGGACATTGCATCAGATGTAATGAAAATAGGAAAACAACTCGTGAATATTATGGAGATCCGTGCGAATAGTGAAGCAAAAATAGATGAAATCGATGCGGAAATTAGAAAGCTTGAGCAAATTACAGAGCGAGAAATTGCCTCTCGTCGTCAAGCTCGCGAGAAGATTGAAGCGAAGGGGAAAGCTGTAACGGATATATTAAAGGAGTTAACTCCCATTTTAATTAGTCAACAACTATCTACAGAAGATCGCAAAGCAGCGATGGAAATGTTTGACCGAGTTATTGATAAGGTGTTAAAAGATGAGTAATTTAGAAATTGTCAAATACGTACTCGATTTGGTTACAGCACATGAAATCGAAAAGGCTAAAGAGCTAATTCAGCATAAGCAGCAACAGTTTAAACAAGAAAGGGTACGGAGTGTTCGAAAAGAAATTTCCGAGATTATTAGTACAATGAATCGCATCGACATGGAGATGATACAATTCAAACTAAAAAAATTGCAGCTTGAACGTCTTTGTCCAGATTCATTAATGCAAAGTTTGGAAAATTATATGGCAGATCTGCAACAACAACGAAAAGTTCTTGCAACGGAAAAATCTAAGATGACAAGACAACATTCAAAAACTTAGAATTTACTAGTAGTTAGACTGAGGACTGTACTTAGAGTTTTTTAGCACAGGCTAAATTCAAAATGGGGTTACAACATTTGTGAATTTTAAATGAATAAGTTATCTATTTCCAGAAAAGATATAATTAGCAAAGGTGGGGAAATCCATTATAGATTGGTTTTCCTTAAATTTCATCTAAAATTTTCTTCGCCATTAAACAGATCTGTGTAATTAATTGAACCTTCAAGAAACCAAGAATCAACAAAATGAAAGCCGCATCCATTGCTCGATGCGGCTTCCTTATTTCTTTTTTTAAAACGTATATGATAATCCCAATCCATAAATAAACGGAAGCGGACATACGTTCCGCTATTTCTTGAAAAAAGGATATTTTAAAAGGTCAAACGGACATACGTTCCTTTATTGGCCTAAAATAGAGCTATTTGACACGCGTTTTTAGTAAATAGCGTACCTGATGTCCGCATTCACCTTCAAAATACCTGATTTAATTAAAATAGCGTACTCCTTGTCCGCAAATATTAAACGGGCGGGTTTATTTCAATTAATTTCGCTGTTGAGAATAGAATCAGCTAAAAAATCCAATTAAAGAAGCTTGATCTTGTCTTGGGAATTCTCAAGTTTCATCTGTTCGAGCTCCAAGCGCATTTTTTCAGTTTCTAAAACAAAGTTTTCCTGTTTGATTTTTTCAAGTTCTAATTGAGATTCAATCATTTTAAGTTTAGTTTTAGACTGTTTTTGAAAATGAGTTGTCAGAATTCCGATAATAGGTATGGAGAAAATCATAATAACTGCGATTGTACCTGTCATAAAAGCCACCTCTTAATTTAATAGACTAATCCAAGCCGTATCCCCATTAGATAATTTTTCCATTAATTTAATAATAGCAAATAAGTATTTAAGTGTGTACTAGAATAGTTGGCAAGGTTTAAAAGAAATAAAAACAACTAAAAGGATTATGGGACATGTTGCTTTTGTCCATTGTACTGTAAGCATTGAATGTGAATCTCCCGATAGTGATTTTAAAAGAACATATATCTCACAATTATCATTGCTAAACATCTCACCCACTTTGCTTTCAACGATTGGTTTTTTCTAATCCGAATGTAATATATTCTTGTCAAAATGTAATATATTTTTGACAAATTGTTAAAAAAAGGATATTCTTATTTTAGGAGGTGAGCATGGTGCTTAGCAATAAATTAGTCGTATGTAGGGCAGAAAAAAGCTGGACACAGCAGGAACTCGCCGATCGAGTGGAGGTTAGCCGACAGACAATCGCTGCCTTGGAGAAAAACAAATACAACCCATCATTAGTATTAGCATTCAAAATTGCAAAAGCATTCGGTAAACCAATAACAGATGTATTTGATTATGAGGAGGAATAAGAATATGTTAATCTTTAAAATTGCTTTATTACTTTTAATCACAGTTAGTCATTTTATTCAATTTAAGTTTCAAGATAGTGCTGAGGGAAAAGATGAAAGAGGAAAGCTTATCCAACTCCAAACCAATAGTTTTTTATTTGGAATCCTTTACCTAGGTGTCATCATTCTTATAGTACTGAATTTATTTGATCTTATTAATGGAGCGATTTTAGAAGAGATTTTATTATATTTTGTAGTTTCTCTCGGAATTTTTGGAGTGCTATATTCAAGCTGGAAAAAACGAATATAAGTGGATATGATGAAAAATAAAGGAAGTGCAAAAGTATGAACTTTGAAACTGTGATGCAGGAACTCTCAACACTCGGCAGTGAACGAAACAAAAAGACTTATATAGGCAATGGTGCACATGAGCCACTTTTTGGCGTCGCTACAGGCAAAATGAAGCCGATCGCTAAGAAAATCAAGAAAGATCAGCCCTTAGCCGAACAGCTTTATGCCACCGGTAATTACGATGCGATGTATTTTGCAGGCATTATTGCAGACCCCAAGATGATGACTGAGACGGATTTTGAGCGGTGGATTGATGGGGCATACTTTTATATGCTATCCGATTATGTGGTTGCAGTAACTTTAGCTGAAACTGATATTGCGCAAGCTGTTGCAGATAAATGGATTGCTAGCGGGGAGGAACTAAGAATGTCGGCAGGCTGGAGCTGTTATTGCTGGCTATTGGGGAATCGCCTGGACAGTGAATTTAGTGAAAGTAAGATTGCCAGTATGCTTGATAGGGTGGAACAAACGATTCACGCTTCTCCTGATCGAACGAAATCCGCTATGAATAATTTTATCTACACAGTCGGGATTTCGTATGTGCCTCTACATAATAAGGCGTTGGAAACTGCAAAGGCAATCGGACCAGTAGAAATCAAGCGGGACAATAAAAAAAGCAGTATCCTCCTAGCAGCTGAAACTATTCAAAAGGAACTCGATCGAGGCAAGCTCGGGTTTAAACGCAAATATGTAAGGTGTTAAGTTAGCTTGTTAAGTAGCTATGTTAACTGGTACGAGGGAAAAAGGTTTATTTTTAGTAAAAGTCATTACTTTATAGATAAATAAAATATGAGTACTTAAACCCCTTCAAATTCAATTGAAGGGGTTTATTAATGCTATTTTCTCTCATTCATAACAAATAGAACACCAATAAGAATTAGGATCGAGCCGATCGAAAAGGTTACACCTATATTCTTCTCAGATAGTTTTCTAATAACAAACTTTATTTCATATTAATAAAAAAGAAGTTGACAATTCATGCTTGTTTTTAGTATTTTATAATAGAACAATGATTCATATGAGGAAACTTTTGTGTTTGAACCCATTTTTAGCTATGGTTTTTGGTTATTACAATGGGTTATTTTGAAGGAGGTATCACAAATGTAAACTGAAATGATTGATGAACTTCGTTGTCCTATGAATCTTGGATTTATTATGATGTGCGAAGATCATTAGTCATCCAAGTGGTGGATTGCATATAAGGAATGGACAAGATAATTAAATAATATTATCTTAATTTTTTCTAATCTATCTCGAATTAATAATAATTGGTTTTGAGATTTTTTAATAAAAAACATAAATAAGGAGAGTATAACATTGAATTTTAAAAACGAAATCGGAGCATTTATTTTACGAGTAACATTAGGGGTATTATTTTTAATCCATGGAATTGTAAAGTTTCAGGGTGGAATCGAAAATACCGTAGGCTGGTTTAGCAGCATCGGATTGCCAGGTTTTATGGCGTATGGCGTTGCTTTGCTTGAAATCATCGGTGGTGTCGCTTTAATTATTGGTTTGGCTACTAGATACGTATCCGCTTTGTATGCATTATTAATGATTGGAGCAATACTAAAAGTAAAACTTTCCCTTGGTTTATTGGGTAATGGACAAATGGCAGGGTATGAATTAGATCTTGCATTTCTAGTAATGGCAGTTTATCTAGTAATCACTGACAGCAAGTTTTTGTCTGTTAATCAATTGTTTAGCCAGAAGAATTCTATTTAAAAAAGACGTTTGAGATAAAAATCTTGTTGTATGTTCTCAAGCACCTATTCGGTGGGGGAAATGGGGCCGAGTGGCCATGTCCTGTTTTTTAGTGATAAATAGTTAGGAAAAAGAATCTTATAAAATAGAAGGAAGCCGCATTTATCGAAATGCGGCTTCTTTTTGTAAGAAAAGGTGAAGTCTATTATTTCTTAAACTAAAGGATTTTGGCAATCCAAATCATCATAATCATTCCTCAAAAAATCAGCTAGTACGTAATTTTTACTTTGATATTAGCATTCAATCCTATATCATTTTGCTTAGGAGAAACAAAATCATTATTATTAGGAAGCAGAAGAACCGTTTTTTTTGCTTCCAGAAAAGGTAGTGATGAGATGACAAGTACAACGGAGCAGCTTATGGAGCATTGGAGGAAGGGTATTTTTCTTTTTCTCAGCAGTCAGACTATTTCTTTATTTGGTACGTCTTTAGTTCAATATGCGATTATGTGGTATGTGACGTTGAAGACGGAGTCGGGTGTTATGATGACCGTGTTTATTATTTGTGGCTTCATCCCGACCTTTTTGTTATCGCCTGTTGCCGGGGTTTGGGCCGATCGATATAATCGTAAACGGTTGATCATGTTATCGGATGCGATGATTGCAGCGGCGACGCTAATATTAGCGATTCTCTTTTTGATGGGTTACGAATCGGTGTGGCTCATGTTTGTCATGGCTGCGATTCGGGCGGTCGGGACAGGGATTCAAACACCTGCCGTTGGCGCGATTTTGCCCCAATTAGTACCTAAAGATGAACTGACAAGAGTAAATGGTATCAATGGAACGTTGCAAGCTGTCAACATGTTTGTTGCTCCGATGGTGAGTGCTGCCCTTTTGTCACTGGCTTCGATTGAAATCATTTTCTTTATTGATGTAGTGACGGCGGCGATTGCGATTTTAATTTTACTATTGTTCTTGAAAATATCTATACATACGAAGGCAACGGAACCGCAAACAACGAGTTATTTTCATGATTTAAAAGAAGGCATTCTTTTTATTAAAAATCATGACTTTTTGAAAACATTCTTTTCATTCTTCGCGATATTCTTTGTGTTATTTGCCCCCGCAGCGTTCTTAACCCCACTACAGGTGACGCGTAGCTTTGGCGATGATGTGTGGCGCCTGACGGCAATCGAAATTGCCTTTTCGGTTGGAATGATGGCTGGCGGCGGTTTGATCGCTGCTTGGGGAGGATTCAAGAACAAGGTACAAACAATGGCAATTTCCAGCATTATTATGGGTGTCTGCACTGTAGCGCTAGGGGTTGTGCCGGTATTCTGGATTTACCTGGTCTTTATGGGGATTTTCGGAGTTGCGATGCCGATGTTTAATACGCCAACAACGGTGTTATTACAGGAGTCGGTTGATGAGAATTATTTAGGAAGGATTTTTGGTGTGTTTGGGATGATCTCAACGTCGATGATGCCGACGGGGATGCTGATTTTTGGTCCAATGGCAGATGTGATCGCAATCGAATGGCTATTGATCGGGACTGGCTTGCTCGTGATGATTCTGGCCATTTTCTTAGCCACCAACAAGGTCTTGATTGAATCGGGAAAGAGTGTGGAATAGCTAGATTTGAAGGAGAGGGTGGGTTTTTGTGTATCCTTCTTCTAAAATTTGCAAGCATATTCACAACGTGCATTTCAGCTGCAAGCTTAATGGCGGTGAACCCCACGATATTAACTGAAGTTTTTAGCCAAAAGCCTCTCCTTAAGGTTGGGGAGGCTGAACATAATAAGTTTTTTACCTGGAAATAGAAAGGGGCAGAATGGTATTGTCGAATGATTAAGAAAATGGATTGACAATTGTAAGAATTCTATTAAACTGAAAATAGTTCTAATTCCTCAATTTCTTCTTTTTTATAAGAGCTAATCCGCAAGGCTTTATTGACCTTTTACTTTCTTCAATTGAAGCCATATTAAACCACTTTTTTCACTCGCCTTAACACTCATTAATTATAAAAATCTGTCCGAAGTTCAAATGAATAAATGGAGGAGATCATTCATTCATTCATTCATTCGTTGCATCGATAAATGCCCATGTCGTGGACGTTCTGCATTTGAAGATGATTATGACAAAACTCATGAGAAGTCCATCTTTTTGATGTATATAAAGGGTGCTGTAAAAAACAAGAACAAAAGATAGGAGAAGGGATGCTATGGGATTTGAAGAAGAATATCAGTCCTTTATGAATGCCCACTTGCAGGCGAGAACCGGAGAACGGTTACGGCGCTTACAAGAAGGTCACACCCATGCTGAAATGTTATTTTTGAGGCAAGTGTGGTGGCCGTTATTTTACCATTTCCGGTATCTCCATCCAGAATTTGAAGTCAACGATTTCAAGGATGGCAAAAGGTATTTGGATTTTGCTTATATTCGTCCGGCCATTCGAATTTGCCTTGAGGTCGACGGATATGGTCCTCACCTAAAGAATGTTAGCAGATGGCAATTTTCAGACAACCTGGAACGTCAAAACCAGTTGGTGATAGATGGATGGACCGTGATCCGCTTTTCTTATGATCAGGTAAAAGAGAATCCTCGTCGATGTCAACAAATTGTTCAGCAAGTGATTGGCCGATGGCTGGGGGATGAACTGGACCAGACATCTCTGTCCTTTGTCGAAAAGGAAGTGCTTCGGCTCGCGATACGGAAAGGGGAAGCCATATACCCTAAAGAAGTCGCGGAGTATTTAAGGCTAAGTAATAAGACGGTAATAAAAGTACTTTCTCAACTAGTCAATAAAATGATGCTGATTCCCGCATCCAGGGTCAAGAGGGTCCGCTCATATCGATTGGGGGATCAGGTTAAGCACCCAATTGGATAAATAGACGGTATTTATCCAATTGGGTGAATGTTATCAAAAAAATAGAAGGAAAAATTTCTCTTAATTTGGAAATGCAATCAAAAATAGCTTAAATAGAGGAAGAAATTCCCTCTATTGATTCCAAAATAGTAAAAATCGGGGATTTTGCTCTGCATAAGCGTAAAACCTTCCCTTATTTACCCCGAATTGAGCCACATTCTGAATTTAGTGGAAAAATCTCCCCTTATTTTTTTTCGCTGGTTAATCGATTAAGGCAAGATCATTCATTGTCCTCTTTAAAGTTCCAGTCCACTAATAACCACACTTTTTCAAGTGACTAGACCTCCCGTTTTCATGAGTGCATTATTTTTGAGCTCCATCATGATAGTGTAATTCATTTGATTGATTTGTTTCCATATAATTTTTACCCCATGTATACATTTCTTCTAATATAGGCAATAAGCTTTCTCCTTGTTGAGTCAATGAATACTCCACTTTAGGTGGAACAACTGGATAAACTTTACGATCGACGATGTTATCTTCTTCTAATTCTCGCAATTGATTTACCAGCATTCTTTGCGTAATATCTGGAATCAACTTTCGAAGCTCACCAAATCGTTTTGTTCCTTCTTTCCCTAAATACCATAAAATGAGCATTTTCCATTTTCCACCGATGATTGAAAGTGTAAGTTCTTTTTCACAGTACAAGGTTTTTTTTCGCAGATGATTCATTGTTACCCTCCCGATGGTATATTTTTGCACACTAACGTTAAAAATCGTACATATCAACTCTAACAACAGTTAGTATACTAATCTTTGTTTCTTTTATATTGTAAAAATCAGAACTTTTATTAGGGTTTTGCAAAAAAAGAAGCTGTTTCCAACTCATAGTTTGGAGACAGCTTCAATATTGTGTCCATCTTTTTTGGCGTGAGATTACTTGTTAATACCGACTAAAAATCCTTATTCTAGGTTTGCGTGCTTCCCATACATCGTATTGGAGTCTAACCCATTTTTCTCCATAATGCGCAAAATTAATGCATCATAAAATAACAACATCGTTTGCTCGAATAGGGATCCCATTGGTTGGATTGTTCTATAATCCCCAGCTGATTGATCTTTCGGGGATCCAGGCAATTTAATGATAATGTCAGCTAAACTACCGATAGTAGAATGAGGGTTTATCGTTACGGCGGCAACGGTTCCTCCAATGCTTTTTGCCTTTTCAGCAATCGAAACTAACGTTTTTGTCTCGCCTGAACCAGAGCCGATGATTAACAAATCCTCTTTTTCTAGATTAGCGGTCACGGTTTCACCGACTACATAGGCGTCAATTCCCATGTGCATCATTCTCATTGCGAATGATTTGCCCATGAATCCAGATCGACCAGCACCAGCAACGAATATTTTGTTTGATTCTAACATTTTGTTGACTAACTGTTCTGCCTCATGATTTGAGATTAAAGGGGCCGTTTGACTTAATTCTGTGATCACTTTATCCAAATATTGGGTCGTCTGCATATTCTGCGCTTATCCTAATGCAATTAATTCTTTCATTTTAGCGGCAACAGCTTTTTTATCTTCCTTGCTTGTAATTCCTCCACCTACGATGACAAGGTCAGGCTGTTCTTTAATGACATCTGGAAGGGTTTCTAGCTTTATTCCACCGGCAATCGCCGTTTTGGCATTTTTTACAACGCTTTTAATTGTGGAAAGGTCTTCAAAAGAGTTTTTCCCGATTGCTTGAAGGTCGTAACCAGTATGAACGCAAATATAATCCACGCCAAGCTCATCCAGTTCCTTTGCCCGACTGGCAATATCTTTTACGGCAATCATATCAGCAAGCACTTGTTTATTTTGTTTTCTAGCTTCTACCACAGCACCTTTAATTGACTCATCCTCTGCCGTGCCAAGAATCGTGATGATATCAGCACCAGCTGCCGCCGCTTGACTAACTTCATAACCAGCTGCATCCATAATTTTAAGATCAGCCAATACCGTAATGTTCGGGAAAGCAGCTTTTACTTCTTTAACTGCTCGAAGTCCCTCGTTAATCACAACTGGTGTACCAATTTCAATGACGTCAATGTATTCTTCTACTTCCCTTACAACCTCGATTGCTCCTGGAATATCAACAAGATCTAAAGCTAATTGTAATTTCATCATGGTCTCTCCCTTTTTCGTAAAAGTTTTTTGAAAGCTTACATCCATCATAAAAGCCCTTTTACGAAAAAAAAGTAGGCACAATTTAATCAGATAGTGTGGAAAAGTATACTGCTATCGACGTTTTTAACTCAATAAAAGTGATTTCAGTTAGTATACTTTTGCACACTATATGAAGTTTAAGTGCGTACTTATCATGTGAAATTTTGCACGATATACTGTTGCATGTAGAGAAGATGGCACTGTGAAAATCAAAAATACCGATGCAAGATCGAGGTTGGAGGGAAGAGGATGATGAGTAATTTATCAATCGTTTCACATGTTCATCATGAGAAGAGAAATTCCCGAAATGTCGAAAGGGAACAGTCAGTGGACTCAATGACTTTTGTTTTATTTGGGGCAACAGGGGATTTAGCGAAGCGAAAAATTTATCCTGCTTTGTTTAATTTATTTTTAAATCAAAGATTACCTGATTCTTTTTCCGTCATTGGTGTTGGGAGAAACCTCCTATCAGATGAAGAGTTTCAAAATCGTGTAACCGATTCGTTGTACACCTACTCGAGGCATTTAATTAATGATAAATCCAAAAAGAGCGAGTTCGTAAAGAAATTTCGATATAGTCAATTGGATATTAACAATGCAGAAGACTATAAGCAGTTATTAGCGGTTCTTAAACAAAATGAAAATGACTTGGACATCATGGACAATCGGATGTTCTATTTATCGGTTGCGCCTGAATTTTTTGAAGTGATTGCCTTTAACATTCAGGAAAGTGGCTTAGGAACGACGGATGGTTGGAAACGATTAATAATTGAAAAACCTTTTGGTCATGATTTGAAATCCGCCCAACTCTTAAATGATAAACTAAGCAAAGTTTTTGAAGAGGATGAAATTTATCGAATCGATCATTATCTTGGAAAGCCAATGGTTCAAAATCTAGAAGCGTTAGCATTTGCTAATCCTGTCCTGCAGTCATTATGGAACAATCAATATATTGCAAATGTACAAATTACGGCAAGTGAAACTGTTGGGGTGGAAGAGAGGGCAGGCTATTATGATAAGGCCGGGGCCATTCGTGACATGGTGCAAAATCATATGCTGCAGCTCCTTATGATGACTGCTATGAGTTTACCGAAGCGAATTAATGCAGAAGAGATTCGCGAGGAAAAAAGAAAAGTAATGGAATCACTGCGCTTATTAACGAAAAATGAAGTAGCTCAAAATGTCGTGCGCGGACAATATCGATCGGGGAAATCAAATCGAGGCCAGTTGTTGGATATCTTGAAGAACCTGGAGTAAAGACATCTTCGGTGAATGATACCTTTGTGGCTGCCCGTCTATGGATTGATAACCCCTTTTGGGAGGGCGTTCCATTTTATATTCGAACAGGAAAAAGAATGACAGAAAAATCAACAAAGATCGTCATTGAATTCAACAATCCATTGAAGGATTTGTATAGCGACATCGTCCAAAAAACGGAACCGAATTTATTAATCATCCATGTAAACCCGAATGAAGGGGTATCCCTGCAATTAAATAGTAAAAATCCATTGAATGGAATAATCGAACCAATCATTGTAGACTTTTCAGCTAGTAAAATCGACGTACCTGAAGCCTATGAACTATTAATCTATGATGCGTTAAGGGGAGATTCTACTTTTTTTGCTCATTGGAATGAAGTGGAATTGTCTTGGAAGTGGGTACAAATCATTTTAGAGGCGTTTGCTGACAATAGCGTCCCGCTTCAATATTACGAAGCTGGTTCAATGGGACCGGAGGCTTCGGACAGATTATTGCAGGAAGATGGTTTTAAATGGTGGTAAAAAATAATTGAAATACGAGGTGGAAAATCATGAAAATTGGTTTAATTGGTTTAGGTAAAATGGGGCTGAATTTAGGAAAAAACTTAATCGATCATCACTACGATGTTGCGGCGTTTGATGTGAATGTAGAAGCAGTAGAAGAAATGAATCAATATGGTGGTGAGGGAGCCGATAGTTTACAAGGGCTTGTTAAATCATTAGAAAAACCTCGAATCCTTTGGATTATGGTACCCCATTCAGTTGTTGATTCGGTTATAAGCGATGTCACGCCTTTTCTTAATGAAGGAGATATTGTGATCGAGGCGGGAAATTCGCATTATAAGGATTCGGTTCGCCGTTATCAACAACTACAGAAAATTGGCGTAAGTTTTATGGATGTCGGAACGTCTGGGGGGACTGAAGGTGCTCGGAATGGAGCCTGCTATATGATTGGCGGCGATCCTGAAGCATGGACTAGGGTTGAACCGATTTTCAGAGATACAGCGGTGGAAAATGGGTACATCTATGCTGGCAAAGCAGGCAGTGGTCATTTTTTAAAAATGATTCATAACGGAATCGAATACGGAATGATGGCCTCAATCGGAGAAGGCTTCGAAGTATTAGAGAAAAGTGAATTTGATTTTGATTATGAAAAAGTAGCGAGAGTCTGGAATCATGGGTCCGTTATCCGCTCGTGGTTAATGGAGCTAACAGAGCAGGCTTTTTCGAAGGATTCAAAACTAGCTGGAATCAAAGGTGTCATGCATTCTTCTGGAGAAGGAAAGTGGACAGTCGAAACAGCACTAGACCTTCAAGCTGCGACCCCTGTCATCGCCATGTCTTTAATAAGTCGTTATCGCTCATTAGACCATGATACGTTTACAGGAAAAGTAGTCGCTGCATTGCGCAACGAATTCGGCGGCCATGCTGTGGAAAGAAGTTTAGAAGGTATTAAGTAAGTTAAGGTACGGTATAGGATACTATAGACAGGAAATATTTATTCATTTACTCAAATATGAACTAGGTGCAAGCTGGGTTCAAGCGGACAAACCGAAAGCTAGTGTGCGTGCAACTGTCCGCAAGCAAGCTTCAAACGGACAAACCGAAAGCTAGTGACAGTGCAACTGTCCGCAAGCAGGCACCAAGCGGACAAATCGAAAGCCAGTGCGAGTGCAACTGTCCGCAAGCAAGCTTCAAACGGACAAACCGAAAGCTAGTGACAGTGAAATTGTCCGCAAGCAAGCTTCAAACAGACAAACCGAAAGCTAGTGACAGTGAAATTGTCCGTAAGCAGGCACCAAACGGACAAACCGAAGCGAGCGCGGAGTGAACCATTCCGCAAGCAAGCTTCAAGCAGACAAACCGAAAGCGAGATCCTACTAAAAATTCGGATACACCATGATATTTTATCGGATAAAACAATCTTCAATGTTTGAATTTTCAGCAACTCGTGGAGTAGAGTATATACGAGGAGTGATTTTATCATGAATGAAATAATTAATCTAATAACAAACCATCGTTCAGTTCGGGAATTCGATCCTGGAAAAGATGTCAGCAAAGCACAGGTTGAAGCGATGATTAAGGCGGCGATGGCGGCGCCAAATTGGGCTAATGGTCAGCAAGTTAGCATTATCGAAGTGAGGGAGCCTGTAAAGAAAGCAAAATTGGCAAAGGCTGCGGGCAACCAAAGATGGATTGAAGAGGCGCCGGTTTTCCTTGTGTTTTGTCTAGATTTTTACCGCGCGAAGCTGGCTGCTGAAAAGCATGATACTCAGCTTCAGCTTGTCGAAGATATAGAAGCTTTATTGATCGGCTCAACTGATGTTGGTATCGCTCTTGGTAGCGCGGTTATAGCAGCGGAGTCCATGGGGCTTGGAATTGTTCCAATTGGTGGAGTCAGAAGAAATCCGCAAGCCTTTGTGGATTTGTTGAATTTGCCAGAATATGTTTTTCCGGTTTCGGGACTGGTTGTCGGAGTACCTAGAGCCATTCCAGAGCAAAAACCAAGACTGCCACTTAAGGCAACTCATCTTAAAGAGCAGTATAATGTCGAAGTTCAAAAGGAAAGCATGGACGAATATGATGCGACGATGTCAGCCTATATGTCAGAACGGACAAACGGCCAAGATTCCAGCGATTGGTCAAGTAAAATCGCCCGTTTTTATGATATCGGCTTTGACGAATATCAAAAGAACTCAAGTCCGACAATAAAAAAACAAGGATTCCATTATTGAGGCAGGGGAACGGTTCTCCTGCTTCTAATCCAAAAGCCCATTTCAGGCTCAGCTGAAATGGGCTTTTGGCTGTTTATCGGTGGGATTCGATGATGTTCATATCATTCTGCACCTGGAATGCCCATTGGACACATTTCACCGTCTAAACTGATTCGTTATTTTTCCTTGTTTTAACTAAATAATAGGCCGTCAACAGTGCGGTAATGGGGATATTTAAGGCTACGCCGATACCGGCAAATAGGATATTGATGATTTCTGCACTGAAAATTTTCGAATTCATAATCTCACCAACGGAGTAAGATAAATCTTTAAACCAAATAAGCAATGCCAAATAGCTTCCAAAAAAGGCGAAAAACAACGTATTTGCACATGTACCCAAAATATCATTCCCAATACTTAATCCAGAAAGGAATAAGTCCTTTCGACTTATTAACGGATTATGGCTGAATATTTCGCGCATGGGTGAGGCAATCGAGATCGCTACATCAATAATGGCGCCAATTGTACTAATTATAATCACGGAAGCCCCAATTTTCATAAAATCAATACCAATATGAAGTGAAAAAATACTAAGTTCCTCTACTTCTTCTTCTCCAAATCCTTGAATCATCGCACCTTTCGCCACAATGACTATGAAGAAAATTAAAATTACTGAAGTTATAATCGTTGAAATGAAGGCAATTATTGTTTTTGTGTTCACTTCATTGATAAAAAATAGATTGATACAACTAATCACGATACATGCAATCAATGTGATGATAATGGGATTAGCCGCTGGATTGGTCATAATGATAATGGAAAGAAAGAGGACGCCAAAGTTAAAAAATAAGGCAAGAAAAGATCGGACACCTTTATTACCACCAATTAACATCATCAAAACAAATAGAATAGCTGCCAATAGCACTAATACATTCATGATTTTGCCCTCTTTCGATTAACAAAGAAAATGGAGGTGTAAAGACCAATTGGGATGGTTAATACAATACCAATGCCACCTGCAAGTGCTCGAGCGAATTCAAGTGAAAGGTTCATGGAAAGGGTGAACCCTAATGGTGAGGCGTTTTTTAAATACAAAATAAGCATAGGTATCGAACCACTAATATAAACAAAAAACAATATATTTGTCATTGGACCCATAATATCTTTACCAATGTCAATTCCTGAAGCTTTAAGAGCTTTAACTGGAATGTTGATATTTTTTTCATACAACCCGAAGATAGAGGAAGACATTGTTATGGCTATATCCATTACGGCACCTAATGAACCGAGCAATAAACCTGTCAAAAATACGATTTTATAAGGGCGCGTGATAAATTGCATTTCTTCATAACGCAAACCCTGTTCGTCAGTAAACCATAGTGCAAGATATGCAATAAACAGTGACAGAAAAGTCCCTAATAAGGTCGCAACGATTGCTGCATAGGTTTTTTCATTAAAACCATTAACAAGTAACAAAGAAATACAAGTAAATAAAATAGCGCTAATACTACATATCAACAACAAACTAATGTCGGATGAATCAATGTAAGCATCCAATGCATAGGACAAAAGTACTGCGTTGACTACTAAACTTATAATCGAAAATAAGCCTTGCTTTTTCCCAACAAGGAGTAAGGTGAAAATAAAAGCCCATGTTACAATTACAACGTATTTGTCGCGTTTAACATTGATAATCGATCCGGTTATTTGATTATTTTTATTATTATTGGAGTCGACCGAAACAAATAATTCATTTCCAATATGATATTCATGGTCATATGCTCCGGAAGCTGAATATTCATTCGTTAAGTAGATTCGACTCCCTTTTTCGTCTCCATTTTTTAATTCTGCAATTATAGCCTGTGTGTATAGTAGGTCTTTATTGTCATACGCATCCGTCTGTTCAGTTTTATTTACTATGTCTGTTTTGATTACTTTTGCTATTGGTTGTTGGTAGAAGGAATAATTGTGTTGAACAAAAAGAACTGACAGGACAAAGCTTAGGATAAGGATAATGTATCCAACTTTCCTTTTATTAGAAATATTACTAAATTGGTTTACGATCGCATTCAAAAAAAAACCTCCATTTTTGCGATATTTCTTGCTGAAACTTAAGTCTTGATTATACCACGGTAAAAGCCCATTTCATAGCTGGAGATATGGGCTTTCATATTATATAAATTACAATTGAATCCATATACACCTAGTGAATGGTCATAATTTTATCGAGTCGGAAGCGATGATGCTCATATCCTTCCGCATCTGCAATATCCATTGGTACCATCGCCGCAATTTCCTTCATTCGAATTAAAAAAGAATCAATGTGCATAATAACAAACAGATGAATGATGGTAAAGGATGGTTATTTTGATTTATATTTATAATGACTACGGCGGAACACATACCACGTCTTTAGCGGCAGCTTATCATTTAAAACAATTACCTCAATCGGAACGTAAGCTAACCTCAGAAGAAATTTTAAATGTAAAATATTTTAATCAATTAACGAAAGAGGATTTTGGAAAAATCATTTTTCATGGCAAAGATGAAGAAGGCAACCCAGTTTATTCCATCGGAAGGAAAAGGAACAAACTCGTTGTACCAGCATTAAAAGAATTGGCTTTACTATTACAAAATAATTTCCATTTCTCTGAGAAAATAGTCTTCTCTAATACTTCACCAACTGTTCCCATTGCTATGTCATTGGGGGGATTTTTTCGAGAGGGTTGAAAATTGACTTTATTGGTGTACCGTTATTACTCATTGGTGCAAAACAATGCTGTGATAATATTTATCGCTTGGTTGAAAACACGAAACATGTAGGTAGAGCATCTTTCAATGAAAATGTGATTGTTTTAGAAAATGAAATGTTCAAGTAATTAGTTGAATTGGTATTTTTTTAAGACTTAATAGTGGACATAAAAATATCAATCATGTATTATGAGAAAAATCAATATTTTCTAAACAGGTGTTGTGCATTTTAAAATGCATAGCTTAAATGGGAAGTTCGGTGAAAGTCCGACACGGTTCCCGCCACTGTAATTCGGAGCAATCTGCAAAATGTCACTGCTTTATTCGTAAAGTGGGAAGACGCAGGGAGCAACGATGTTAAGTCAGGAGACCTGCCTGTTTATTGAACATGACGTGACCTACGGGAAATAGGAAGGTGTTTACTATCATGACAGTTTTGGGTGCATTTATTTTTTGTAAAGCATACGATTGTTTAATGTGAGCATATAAACCTATGAGGTTTGTATGCTCTTTTTATTTTGGTCATGATTCATTTCCAATTTTTATAAAATGAAAAAAGGGGAGTGATTCCATGTCTTACACCATCATTACTAATCAAAAGGATGTAGTGAAAACATTAGAATATTGTCAGTTTGACCACCATCTCAATCGTTTTCGTGATCCAATTAAGCAACAAGAGGCGATGTGTAAGGCAATGGAAACGAAGCAGGGGAAAATGGCCCTTGCGGTACACAATCATTCTATTGTTGGCTACACGATTATTCTTGAACCTGAAACGGATGAAAGGTGGAGAGGGCTAGATTTTTTAAAAATGTTAGGTGTGATTGAGGTAGCACCTCGGTTGCGAAATCAAAAAGTGGCGAAAAAATTGCTTCAGGATTTGTTTTCTCTCGAAGAAACAGAAAAGTCCATAGTCATTTCTTTAGAATGTTGCTGGCATTGGGACTTAAAGATGACGAATGGCGACCCTCTTCAATATAGAAGCATGTTGAAACATGTTCTGGAGTCAGTTGGATTTCAAGAATTTCGAACAAATGAGCCCGATATCGCATGCTATGATGTGAATTTCATGATGGCTCGAGTGGGGAGTGAAATATCCATAGATCAGGTGAATCAATTTACTAAGCTGGCTATGGATAATAGGTACTTATCATAGAATTATAAATAATTAGATACGAAAACTTTAATGAAACGAAAAGGGGATAGGACATGGCGACTTGGGATTTATCTACAACTAAGCATCATCTATTTATTTGTAACGGAAGCAGCTGCAAAAAGGCAGGTGCAGAAGATTTGACCCAATCGATTAGAAATGAGATTTCGACAAGCGGGTTAGATCAAGTCATTCATACAACTAGAACACTCTGTAATGGGCGTTGCCATGATAAATGCGTAGTTATTTCATACCCTGATGGAAATTGGTATAAGGATATGGTTCCTGAAGATGTGCCGCAGTTTATCGACTTACTTGTCTCAGGATCTGGAATGGAAGCAAAAAAAAGCCATGCTTTTAATGGCACAGGATTTCAAGCATCGGATACAACCGTTATTGGAAAAATGAAAGATGTAGAAATTGTTAAGAAGGTATCAAAAGTATATTAAGGTTAACGTTGAAGCCACTTCTCCAATTCATTGTGGGGGCTAGTTAGTTTAAAAAGAAGGACCATGCCCAAGTAAATCAACGTTTCACCAGTCCGTAAGGTTTGGAATCGGATAGTTTGATTTTTTTATGGGTAATGGTCATTCATTTTCTAGCAGATTCTAGTAATCTACTTCCTTTGGCTTATAGATCTTTCCAAGACCCCAAACCTTTTGAACCTCACCTTCTTGCATATCGGTCATCGCTTTTGAAATCATATTAATTTTCGCATCAATGTTATCAATCATATGGCAAAGGTGTGCTTCAAGTGTAATTGGTTCGGCTGTGCTGCCCCAGCCATTGCTTAGCGGACCGTGATGACTGGAGATAATATTCATTAACTCATAAACAACCGTCACTTCTTCTAAGGTAACGGAGCGTTCATTACGAATCGCGACGAGTTTTCGGTCAATCATTTGGTTCACAATTTGAATATGCCCTAAAAATTGTCCAAACAGGGTATACTCAGGAGCTGTATAATCACGAGTCATCTCGATGATTTTTCCCATATCATGCAGGGTTAAGGCTGCATACATTTTACTGCGATTTACAGCCTCACCGTATTGATCACAAATATTCTTTGCGATTCTAAGTAGAGATAATGTATGAAAGGCGAGTCCACTTTTGAAATTATGGTGCATTTTAACGGCTGCTACATGCTGCATGAAGTACTTTTTATTTTCCTCAAATAACTCTGACGTGATTTGATGCAGGATCGGGATTTTGATTTCATTAATGAAGAAATGAATTTCCTCCTCCATGCTTTCAACCGCTTCAGGGGCAGCTTCAATGAAATCCCGATAATCAACTTCGTCCTTTTGTGCTAAACGGTATCCGTTAATCGTCATTTGCACTTGCCCATTATACTCAGATGCATCTCCCGTGATGTGCAACATCGCTCCATTTGAGAAAATAGCTAACAGCTCTTCAACGGATCGACCTCCAAACCCATTATTCCACAGCTTGCAGGCTACTAATTTGTGCTTTTTTGCGATCGTGATGTTGAGGTAAGGATCACCTTTTTTCGTTTTTTCCTGCTTTACCTCTTTTACAAGACAAAAACCCTCAAAGGAATTTCCTGGTGCTAATTCTAATAAACAAGAAACAGGCATTAAATTTACCCTCCCAATGCATTGCTTATATCTATTTATTGAAAAAGTTTTTGTAAAGAACAAACGTTCCTTCTATTGTAACATGAAAAGGAGTTGCCATAAACTTTTTCAAAACTGGTATGATCTATTTCATTATTAAAATTGGTAATATTCCAAAAGTCAGGAACATGCCACTAAGGGAATTGTAGCCAAAGCCAAAACGTGCATATATCTACATTCTCGTTCATATACACAATAAAACGTGCAAAAATTTCAGAAGTTGTATCATAACTATTCGAAAGTCGTGCATATATTTTTTAACTTATATCATAAACACAATTAGACGTGCATATCAGGTCACTTTCGTGCATAAAATTACCGAAATCTCCTCACTGTTATTAAGATAAAAGGCTAAAATCTAAAAAAACAGCAATTTCTTTAGAAAAAATCGATATTTTTATAAAGATCTACTGCTAATCCTTAAAAAATAGTCAGATTTATTAAAAACAAAATTTCTTAAATCAACAGGTTAAGATTCACACAGTGGTAAGCAAGGGGCTGTTCTCCTGCTTCTTAAGTGTCATTTGTTTTGACCAAAATTCATAGAATCATTAACTTTTATTCAACAACAGCATAATTTTGGTGCAAATTGACAGCTTCACGAACAAAAAAAGCAGTGAGATTCCAAATCTCACTGCTTTTTTTAGCGATTCATTTTAGAGAGTATTAAATCAATTGATGCATGGTCTTCAGGTGCGGTGTCAATATGGTTCCAAAGAACGTTTCCATGTGCATCAAATAACCACGTTCCACCTTGAATAAAAACATCATGAGTTTTCATGGCTGTTTGAATGAGCTGTTTTTGGTCTACATCTTCGGGAAAAAAGGCTTTAGAACCTTTTGTGATAAAAATTTTGGCCGCCTTCAAAAGCAGCTTCGATTTTTGCATCGTTAAATGTCCCATATTGTTATATAGCTCACGCTTTGGATCACCATAGATTGGGAATGGATAGGGACCAAATGCATTAACAAATTGTTCAAGGTAAGAGCTAGTAGACGGAGTAATCACTATAACCTGGTAGTCTGATGCAGTTAATTCTTGATACCTCTCACGCAACTGCGTAAGCATTTCTCGGCAAACCGGTCAGCCAGGATGTCTTACGAATACGACTAAGTTTTTTTGATTTAGAATGATGTCCTTAAAGGATACTTCTCCCTCGATATGGTGTTGTAGTAGTGCATTCATCGTGTTCACCTCTTAAGTTGTTCTTGTTGTTTTTTGCAGATTTTCAATCATGTTATGGATGTTTGTGAGTAAATCAAGGTACTCATTTTTATTAAGTCCAAAATGGGGGATGCATTTTTCAGGTAATTCGATCGCAGCATCTCTTAGATTGTTGCCTTTATCTGTAAGTTCGATAAACACTTTGCGCTCATCGTCCTTGGCACGCTCCCGAATCACAAGTTCCATTGCTTCCATGCGTTTGAGCATCGGAGTTAGGGTTCCACTGTCTAAATACAAGAGCTCGCTTATTTCTTTAACTGTTAAGCGCTTATGTTCCCATAAAACCGTCAACACTAAAAACTGAGGATACGTAAGGCCGAGCTGCTCTAGAATAGGGCGGTACAGGCGTGTTATTTCTCGGGAACATGCATAAATGGCGAAACATAATTGATTTTCAAGCTTTAAAAAATGCTCAGCATCCACTAATGTCGCTCCTTATCATTAATTATATTGTGCACAATTTAATTTTACAAAATGTAATTAATCTTGTCCATACTTGTGATTTAAAGTAAGAAATGCGGGAAACACTAAAACGATGATAATCTATAATGTCAAAAACTCTTTAAATGAAATTTTTTTTCCAAAAATACAAACCAAGACATCGGAGGAATATTGAGTGGGTGTTGGGGCTTGGTGTTATTTAACTTTAATAATCTTATCAATATTGGTGGTTGGTTTAGCATACTGGAAAAATCCAAATAAATTATTACTATTGCACTATTTTGCCGTTTCTGGAGCAGTTTTATTTTTCGATTATATTGTTTATTCATGGGGAAACGCATATACGTATTATCCCGGAATCATAAAGGGAAAATATGATACACATATTGGCGCTTTGATAAATGCACAAATAATCCCATCTTTTTCAATTTTGTACATTGCTTTTCAATGCAAATGGTATTGGAGTGTTGTACTTGCTGCTTTCTTTACAGGGATAGAATTCTTATTTAGATACTTGGAGATTTTTAAGGGACATTGGTGGAAAGAGTGGTTTACCTTTGTGTTACTTGTTCCGTTTTTTCCGATGATGAAAACGTGGTGGGGAAAATTAGAACAAAGGCCTAAAAAGTTGCTTTCCTTTCTTACTTTAGTCTCCGCCTTCTATACCATATTCACTCAATTAAACGTTATTTTATATGCTGTCTTAAAATTAAGAACAATCCATGTGGAATGGATTACACAATTAACACGTCAAAGCACAACGATTACAAGCCCGATAGGAATCCTGTTTGGAATGATTGTTTCTATTTTAATCATTTTTGAGGCGCACAACTTTTGGTATTTCTTATCGTCTATTTCCTTTCTAATTTTTGATGCTTCATTAAAATCTGTTGGTATTGTTCAGACGGATCATATCATCTTAGAATCTATACTTAGCTTCAGTACATTCCTTATACCTATGTTATTTGTAAAATATTTCAGCACTAATCGTTGATTGAATATTAAGTATGCCTGCAACACCGAGTTTACGGCCAAAACGCAGGATCAGAACCGGAGAACTGTCCGCAACGGAGAAGCTTACGGACAAAACGCTGCAATCGAGCTGAAGAACTGTCCGCAACAGTTAAGCTTACGGACAAAACGCTACATCAGAGTCCGAGAACTGTCCGCAACACTGTCTCTTGCGGACAAAACTCTTCAATCGAGTTGAATAATTGTCCGCATCCTTCCTATTAACTAACTAAAGCCTATGCTAAAACCAAATATCCTTTTTTTATTTTTTAAATTCATTCAATCGTTCATACGTCTCAAGCAGGAAATCATAAAACAATGCTTCGGTTGGGAGCAGTTTTCGTTGGGTAGGGTAGATGACACCGACATTCCGTGTAAGATTCGCATCAGTTAATGGTAGGATGACGGTAGATCGAGGCGTGTTATCTACCAAGGTCATTTCTGGCATTAATGCTACACCTAAACCTGCAGAGACCAAGCCTTTTAGAGCATCAATATCTTTTCCTTCTAATGCAATTTGTGGTGAAAAGTTAGCATGAAGACATGCTTCAACCACTTGATCGCGGAAAACAAACCCTTCAGGCAGAACACAGAATGGGTCATCCCTTAAGTCCCGTAGCCTAACCGATTCCCGATCTGCCAATGGGTGATGAATAGGGATGAGTGCCACAATGTTTTCAGTGAAAAGAGTGGCTCCTGTTATTTTTTTCTCTTTTTCCAGATTGGGCATAGGTGCAATCATAGCCAAATTGAATTCCCCAGTTATAACACCTTCAATCAAATCATGATAAAGTGCGTTACTCATTTGAAATTTGGCTTCAGGGTACCGAGTTCGAAATGCATATATAATAGAAGGTACGGTGTAAGCTGCTAAACTAATCGGGAATGCAATCCGAACGGTCCCTTTTTCAGGATTTAACGATTCTTCAACTTCTCTCTTTGCATCCTCCATCAAGTTCCACACTTGCTTCATCCGCTCAAAGAAAATTCTGCCTAACGGGGTTAACTTTACGCTTCTTCCCTCTCGGATAAACAGTTCCACACCTAATTCGTTTTCTAAATTTAATATTTGTCTGCTAACGGAAGATTGAGCTACGTGTAAGGAATCTGCTGCCTCTGTTACATGCTCTCTTTTTGCCACTTCTAAGAAATATTGGATTTGTCTTGTTTCCATTTTTTAACCACTCCGTCTTATGCGTCAAATGCATTGATTTCATCGGAAATGAATATTGAAACTATTAATTATTAAATTATAAAATGAAAACACATTTATGAAAAGGCAATATCAACTTTATATACATTAGGGGCTGAAAGTGATGAAAGTGCTGGAAAAAGTAGAAGAGAGTCAAACACAAATCGTCAAAAATTACGTCAATCGTTTATTTGAGAGTGTTCAAATGCGTAACCCAAATGAATGGGAATTCCAGCAGGCGGTTAAAGAAGTACTTGAATCTTTAGTACCTGTTCTTGTGAAAAATCCGAACTATATTAAACTCGGAGTCCTTGAAAGAATGATTGAACCAGAGCGTTTGATTACATTTAGAGTTCCGTGGGTAGATGATAACGGAAACGTAAAAGTGAATCGGGGCTTTCGTGTTCAATTTAGTAGTGCGATTGGACCGTATAAGGGTGGACTAAGATTTCATCCATCGGTAAATGCAAGCATTATAAAATTTCTTGGGTTTGAACAAATCTTTAAAAACTCATTAACAGGGCAGCCAATTGGCGGAGGAAAAGGCGGTTCTGATTTTGATCCAAAAGGTAAATCTGATTTAGAAATTATGCGCTTTTGTCAAAGCTTTATGACTGAGCTTAGCAGACATATCGGACCAGATATTGACGTTCCTGCTGGTGATATCGGAGTTGGAGCAAGAGAAATCGGTTTTATGTTCGGGCAGTATAAAAAATTAAAAGGCGCCTATGAAGCAGGTGTCCTGACTGGAAAAGGCATTGGGTATGGAGGTAGCTTAGGTAGGAAAGAAGCAACTGGGTATGGGTTAATATACTTTGTCGATGAAATGTTAAAAAGTCAGGGATTAAGCTTTAGTGGAAATACTGTTGTAGTATCAGGTTCAGGTAATGTTTCGATTTATGCGATGGAAAAAGCGATGCAGTTTGGTGCAAAAGTGGTCGCTTGTAGTGATTCAAGTGGCTATGTTTATGATTGTAATGGAATAAACCTAGATACAGTAAAAAAATTAAAAGAAGTAGGTAATGAAAGAATTTGCGAATATATTAAAGAACATCCGCATGCGATTTATCAAGAAGGATGTACAGGCATCTGGTCCATTCCGTGCGATATAGCTTTACCTTGTGCAACGCAAAATGAGTTAAATAAGGAAGCAGCAGAAATTCTAATTTCCAATGGTGTAATTGCAGTGGGTGAAGGGGCAAATATGCCTTCTACCCAAGAAGCAGTCGAAACATTTATCAAAAAGCATGTTTTGTTTGCTCCTGCCAAAGCAGCTAATGCAGGTGGGGTTGCAGTTTCTGCATTAGAAATGGCACAAAATAGCGCCAGACTTGCGTGGACACTAGAAGAGGTAGATTCGAGATTACAAAATATTATGAAGGATATTTATCGAAAGAGCATGCAAGCATCAGACGATTATGAGGTGCCAGGAAATCTTGTGATTGGTGCGAATATTGCTGGATTTTTAAAAGTAGCGGATGCTATGGTCGAACAAGGTATAATTTAAACCTATTATTAAGTCATGATGAGAAACGAACTTTTTAGCGGACATATGGGACCTTATTTTTGATTTATTTCCCTTTTTACTACTCTAATCGGACATGGGGTGTCTTATTTAAATAAAAACAAATAAATCATGCTGACTTATTCACGAATCAGGAATCCATTGTCCGGATAGCCATTTAAAACAACACTTTTTGTCAATTTAACGGAACGAATGTCCGTATGTACAGCAATAGGCGACGTCACTCTTGTTGAACCAGTCACCCGGTAGTTGAAGAAAACCAATAAATAAGATAAAGCAGTGTGATTCCGTTTGAATTCACACTGCTTTTTGGGTTGTTTGTGGGAAACTTGTAATTATTTTTTAAACACAAGTATAAGATTGAATTTGTCGTAAGCTTATACCAAAATACACCCATCTAAATCCTGTCCAGCGATATCCGGAGACAGAATTTCGGCCAACAAAGGTTGGATAAAACCAAAATTGCTGAAATCCTCTAAGCCATACATACGTGTATCTGAACAAACATCTTCTAATCCCACCAGGATCAACTGCAAAGGCTTGAGCTTGTTGTGTTTGTGTTGGGACAAATGATGGTGGCGGTCCAGAAGGCGGTGGTGCAGTTGGTTGACCACCAACAGTACCTTGACCTGGTGGTGCAAATGGCGGACCACCAACAGGACCCTGACCAGGTTGTGAAAACGGAGGTGGAAATCCTCCTCCGAAAATTCTTTCATCATATAATTCAGGAAAATCAATTTCTTCATACATTGGTAAGGTAGGATAAGCTTCGTAACCATATGGATGATAAAGATAAGGATGGAAATGATTAGGGAACATGAAATTTAGGCTCCTTTGCTTTTTTAATCTCAAAGCATCATATTCCTAAGCCATTTACCTATCAACTTGTTCATCAAAAAATGTGCACATACCCATATAATGAGACCAACCAAAAAGCTGAGGACTCATATTTACTATAAATTCGCTCCATTTTTATCAAAACGTTTTCGTTCACCCAACAAATTCAATAAATTTCCCAATTTTTTCATCTAAGAATCCAAGAGTTGCTTCATCTACAAGTTGACCTGTTTGTTCATCAACCTTCTGATTAACAAAATTAATCAATACTTCGTTTCCACCAGGTGGAAGAATTCTAGCTTGAACACCAGGGGATGCCAGAATTTCGCGTAAATGCATTTGCGCCCTTACAGTGCCAAGCATTCCAGGAGTAGCGCCAATAGTCATGACCGGCTTTCCAATAAACACCTTATCTACCCGAGAAGCCCAATCAATTGCGTTTTTCAGAACTCCTGGAACAGACCAATTGAATTCTGGAGTAACAATTATCACTCCATCTGCATCTGCAATGGCCTGTTTAAAATCTTTAACGGCTTGGGGTGGATAATTTTCTTCATCTTGGTCAAAATGTGGAAGTGAACGGATATCGGCGATTTCAATATTTAATTTGTTCTTGTACCGTTCCTGTAATGTTTTTGCGAGTTGCATATTATAAGACTCTTTTCTTAAACTTCCAACGATTGCAAATATGTTCATGATTAAAAACCTCCCGTTTTTTGAATATTCTTTCTGTATTGTACCATTTGAATTGGAATATTCATTCTGAAATGCTTACTTCCTTTTTACAAGTAGTAAAACCAAGTGTTCCTTCAATAAAATTATGATATTCACGAATAAAATAAATGAATTAATTTAAATAGGAAAGACTAAATTCATATCAAAGGTAAAGAATATTTGTAATTTCTTGGATAGTGAAACAAATATTTAAAATACGATTGAGGTGATTTTGTGGAAGTGAATAATTTAAAACTAACTTCCTCCGAAATAGGCACATTATGGGGAGAGTTTATGAACGGGACAATGACGGATGCGGTAAATAGGTACATGGTTACAATTATTGAAGACAAGCAAATTAAAGCCATTTTTGAGGAAGCTATTCAAATATTCGATAATCATAAGAAACAAATCATATCCTTTATAGAGAAAGAGGGATTTCCAGTACCAATTGGATTTAATGAATCGGACCTGTTTCAAGGTAAACCAAGATTGTTTACGGATATCTTTTGTCTGAATTATTTACATATTATGACACTGCATGGGTTGCTTGGCCACAGTACAGCATTTTCTGTATCTGTCAGAAAAGATCTAAGGGATTTTTATGATTCATGTGATAACGATGCGAAAAAGATGTATAATCAAACAATTGATCTACTGCTCGAGAAAGGAAGTTTTCAAAGAGACCCTTTATTCTATCCATCTGAACACCCTGAATATATTTCAAGTAAAGACTTCTCAGATGGATTTTTTGGAAAGGGGAGAAAATTAGCTGCAACAGAAATCATTACGATCTCTTTCAATATTAAAAAAAGCATTATGGCCAAAACGCTTTCAATTGCTTTCAGTCAAGTAGCATACTCAAAAGAAGTAAGGGAATTCTTAACGGATTCCGAAAAAACGTCAGATCAACAAATAAAAACCTTTGCAAAAATTATGCAAAATGATAACTTGCCTGTTCCGAAATCTTGGGAAACAGAAGTGACAACTTCAACGGATTCTCCCTTTTCGGATAAATTAATGGTGTATCATATCGGTTTCTTGGTCCAAGCTGCTCAAAACTATCATGGGGCAGGACTAGCATCTTCAATGAGAACCGATCTTGTAGCAGCTTATGAGGGAACGATTCTGAAAAACCTTATGTTAACAAAGAAATGGTTTAGTCTAATGGTCGAAAATAAATGGCTAGAACAGCCGCCGCTTGCTCCTAATAGAACTGAAATGGCAAAGGAAATGTAGTAGCCAAATTACCGGGATATTAATAAGAACAGAAAAGCTATCTACTGTTGAAAGGGATAGCTTTTTTACCGAGTTGGCAGCATGTTTATTCTAATACAATTTTTTGTTTTTTAAGAACAATGACAAATAGGCTAGCCAATAAACAAAAACCCCCTGCTAATACAAATGCCCATGTGTACGAGTTGAACACTTTGTAGATGATTCCTGCGCCGCCCGCAGCGACAGCAGAACCAGCTTGATGTGCGGCAAAGATCCAGCCATAGACGACCACGCTTTTCTCGATTCCAAATACCTGCCTCGATATGTTGATCGTAGGTGGGACTGTTGCAATCCAATCTAAGCCATAAAACACAGAAAAAATAATGAGGAACATTAGTGAACCATTATCTAGTGCAAATGGAAGAAAGACAAGCGAGGCTCCTCTTAAACTGTAATACCAAAACAATAACCAGCGATTATCGAAGCGATCAGATAACCAGCCGGAAAGAGTAGTGCCAATTAAATCAAAGACTCCCATAAAAGAAAGCATCGATGCTGCTGTCACAGCTGTAAAACCGAAGCCGATACAATAGGAAATGAAATGAGTTCCGATTAATCCGCTCGTCGATAACCCGCAAATAAAGAAGCTCCCAGCAAGCAACCAAAACTCCTTCACTTTTACCGCTTCAAATAATGTTTGAAAAGCGATTATTATTGGATTTTTCTTTGGGGCAATTTGTTGTATCTGTTTTGCTTCTTCCTGTCCATATGGAAGAATACCGATCTCACCAGGTGAGTTTTTCATAAAAAGTAATATAATCACTAACATTATGGTACTTAGAATTAAAATAAGTCCCATTGCCCACTTCCAAGAATGGGATTCAATAATGATTGCTAGTACTGGCAGTAGGATTAATTGTCCAGTGGCAGTACTGGCAGTTAAAATGCCCACCGCTAATCCTCTCCGCTTTTCAAACCAACGATTTGCAATATAGGGGCTTAACACCGTTAAAAAAAGCCCAGAGCCTAAGCCGATGATAATTCCCCAAATCAAAAGCAATTGCCAAGGTTTTTCCATTATAAATGTAAGTAAAACACCAACTACTAGTGTTGTCATCGCAAGGATCATCATTTTCTTTAAACCGATGGCCTCGATTAGTGCAGCCATAAACGGTCCGGAAATTCCATAGAGAAATAAGCTCGTCGCAAAGGCGAAGGAGATGGTCGATCGGTCCCAACCGAACTCATTCTCAAACGGGACAATAAATACGCCTGATGATGATCGAACGATGCCTGCTGCAATAATGGAAAAGAATGTAATCATTAATATAATCCAACTGTAATGAATTCGTTTCAAGTCTTCACCCCTTTGAACATCCTACGAAAATAGTAAAAAAGCTTGTTGCTCTATTGTACAGAATGTTGGAACAAGTTTCATCACCTATGAATGAATTAAGATTCATTCAGGGAAAAAATATGTTGGTTAACATACATAATTTGAACCTAAAGCATCTATTGAAGAATAAGGAAAATTCCTACAATTAAAAATTTACACTCACAAAAAACGGGAGTAATATTAAATTAACAATACTCTCTTTTTATCCTCATAAATAACTTCTTGCGAATGCAGACGCTGCCTCAGGCATTGCGGCTGCATCTACTCAAATGTTTACCCAACCACTTTAGATGTGTTTATAAGTTTAGCATTTTAATAGAAAGTTCATGAGTTCGTAAAACGTTATTATACGGAGGAACTTTAAAATGGATGCGAAAATGAAATTCGAAGAGAATGAATCAGCGATTTCTAAATTAAATCCAAGTGAAGTCTTTGAACATTTTCATATAAGTGAAGGAGGCTTATCGACTAAAGAAGCTGCAAAAAGACTTGTACAGTACGGAAAAAATACAATTAAAGAAAAAAGAGGAAAACCTCTGTATATAAAATTTTTAGCTCATTTCACAAGTATGATGGCCATTCTTTTATGGATTAGTGGTTCGCTTGCGTTTATAGCAAAGATGCCCCAACTTGGTATTGCTGTGTTTTGTGTCAATATAATTAATGGCATATTTAGCTTTATTCAAGAATTTCGCGCAAGTAAAGCAACGGAAGCATTAAAAGGAATGCTTTCTTCCTATGCTCGGGTCCTTCGGGATGGACAAGAGGCACAAATTCTTGCTGATGATATTGTTCCAGGTGATGTGATGCTGGTTGAAGAAGGCGATAAAATTTCTGCCGATGCTAGGCTGATACATGCTAGTGATTTACAGCTGAATCAATCGACTCTGACTGGTGAATCAAACCCGGTTCGAAAATTTTCTGATGCGATCCAGCGCGAGGATTTAACAAGCTTTGAAACTTCTAATTTGATTTTCACAGGAAGCACGGTTTCCAGTGGTTCAGGACTAGCTGTTGTGATCAAAACGGGAATGGAAACCGAATTTGGGAAAATTGCAAGATTGACCCAAAATGTTGTGGAAGAATTGAGCCCTTTACAAAAAGAACTGAATCGGTTGACAAAACAAATTTCAATTATTGCTCTTACATTTGGTGTGGCCTTCTTTTTATTAGCTATTTTCTTTGTAAAAGATCCGATTGCAGAATCGTTTATATTCGCCCTTGGTATGATTGTAGCCTTTATTCCTGAGGGATTATCACCGACTGTCACGCTTGCGTTAGCACAGGGTGTGCAACGAATGGCAAAGAAAAATGCCTTAGTAAAAAATCTATCATCAGTCGAAACACTGGGATGTACATCCGTTATTTGTACGGACAAAACAGGGACATTAACCCAGAATGAAATGACCGTCAACCATATTTGGTTACCGGACCGTGAAATTGAAGTCACTGGTACTGGATATGCACCGGAAGGGAACATGGTTGATAATGGTCAGTTCATTTCAATCGAGTCCAATGAGGCATTAAAATTAATTTTAACAGCTGCCAGTCTTTGTAGTAACGCAAGAATTGTTCCACCAAATGAAGAAAATTCACGCTATACCGTACTTGGTGACCCTACAGAAGCGTGTTTAGGGGTGGTTGCGGAAAAGGCAGGGCTACGCGTTGAAGACTTACAAAAAGCACTTCCGAGAATTCGTGAATTACACTTTGATTCTAGACGGAAAAGAATGACGACCATCCATCAATTAGAGGAGCACATAAATGGAAAAAATCGCGTTGCTTTTACCAAAGGGGCACCTAAGGAATTAATCGATTTATGCGATACAGTATATGTTAATGGAACAGTTGAACCAATGTCAGATACTATTCGAAATAATGCAATCGCGGCTAATGATGATTATGCACGTTTAGGTTTGCGTGTTTTAGCAATCGCTGTTCGTTATATTGGAAAAGATGACAATGATATCCCGGCTAATTTAAGCTCATATTTACCAGAAAATATCGAACAAAAGCTGACCTTTGTTGGTTTAGTTGTCATGGCCGATCCTCCTCGTCCTGAGGTAACCGATGCTGTAGCCGAAGCTCATAAGGCAGGAATTCGAATTGTCATGATTACAGGAGATTACGGATTAACAGCCGAAAGCATTGCCAAAAGAATTGGGATTGTCAAAAGCGACCATCCACGTGTGATATCCGGAGTAGAATTAGAAAATATGTCTGATGATGAGTTAAAGACGGCATTAAAAGAGGATATCATTTTTGCGCGGGTTGCTCCCGAACAAAAGTACCGAGTGGTTAATAATTTACAGCAAATGGGAGAAATCGTCGCGGTTACGGGTGACGGTGTGAATGATGCACCGGCTTTAAAGAAAGCCGATATTGGTGTTGCAATGGGGATTGCTGGAACGGACGTAGCAAAAGAAGCTGCCGACATGATTTTAACTGATGATAATTTTGCTTCAATCGTTCACGCAGTGGAACAAGGTCGCGCCGTATATAACAATATTCGCAAATTCTTACTGTACATTTTAAATAGTAATGTTCCAGAAGCAGTGCCGTCAGCCTTTTTCTTATTGTCAAAAGGGGCGATCCCTTTGCCATTAACCATTATGCAGATTTTATTTATTGACCTTGGTACTGATTTAATTCCTGCATTAGGATTAGGATCTGAAGAACCGGAAAAAGGAATTATGAACAAGCCGCCAAGAAATTTGAAGGAGCCTTTATTAAATAAAAGGATTATGTTAAAAGCCTTCTGTTGGTATGGAATTTTAGAATCAATAGTCTCGATGTTTGCCTACTTCTTTGTCAATTATATTAATGGTTATTCACACGGAATCTGGGCTAAAGATGGTAGTGAAATATACATCATAGCTACGACGATGACCCTATCCAGGTATTGTGTTCAGTCAAATTGGAGCTGTTATGAATTGCCGCACAGAAATCCAATCTGTATTTAAAAAAGGGTTGTTTAAAAATCGAACCATAAATTTAGGGATTGTGCTTGAAATTCTTCTGCTCATTATGATCATGTATGTTCCTATTTTACAAGAGGTATTTGGTACTGCAGAAATAGGATGGAAAAGCTGGCTTTTCCTATTCTGTATTCCACCTATTATTCTAGTTATTGAAGAAATACGTAAAGCTTTTTCCAGAGGATTCGCTCATAAATAATGAGGCAAAAGAAAATGTGGAAAAGGGTGAAAAAGATGAAGGATATTATTGTTGGATGCAGTCATATGGGAGCTGGCTTAGCAATTAAATTGCAGGCGAAGGGACATGATGTAACGATAATAGACCGGCATGAGGATGGGTTTGAGAAGTTGCCCAGTGTTTTCCATGGACAAACAATTGTTGGGTTTGGGATTGATAAGGCAGTCCTAGAGGCAGCAAACATCAACATGGCTGATGCAGTCATTACTTGTACTGATAACGATGAAACGAATGCACTAATTGCCCGTATTGCTAAAAATAGATATTTTGTTCCTCGTGTAATTGCTAGAATCTATGACCCAAGGAAAGCGGATATTTATCAAAGTTTTGGCATTCAAACGATATCCCCCATTTTATGGGGGATTGATCGAATATCTGAATTATTAAGCTATAACCAGCTTGATAGTGTTTGGTCTCCTGAAAATGGGAATGTGGAAATGATTAGAATCGAAACACCTGCTTTATTAATTGGTCATCCAGTAAGTGAGTTTACATTTATGGGGGAAATAAGAATTGTCAGCATTGCTCGAGGCAATAAAGCCTTTATCCCAGTATCCAGGTACGATATTAGAAGCACATGATGTCCTTTATATTGTAGCTGCTTGTTCTGCACAAGGTAAGTTAAAGGCCATGTTGGGTTTAATATAAGGGGGAGAATATAATGGAGGTTATCATCATCGGCGGAGGTCAAGCTGGATCACATATTGCTGAATTACTACTAGAAAATGATATGAATATCAAGATAATCGAAAATCGTGAACCTCTCATCGAAAAATTAAACCAGGATTTTTCTAAAGAAAGAATTATTTATGGTAGTGGCACAGATCCTGCCACTCTTGAATTGGCAGGGATCGAGCATGCGGATGTACTAGTAGCTGTAACAGGAAGTGATGAAATAAATCTTGTTTCTTCTACTATCGCCAAGTTTGAATTTGGGATTCCACGTGTAGTCGCACGTGTAAACAATCCTCGCAATTCTTGGCTCTATAATCATGACATGGGCGTTGATGTCTCAATTAATCAATCAGAGCTTTTGGCACATATTGTTGTAGAAGAAATGGACATGGAGAATCTAACAACGTTAATGAAATTAAATCGTGGTAATTTTTCGATTGTGAAAATTTCTGTAAATCCCAATGCGCTTGCGGTGTCAAAAGCAATAAAGGATTTAAATATACCAGCTAAATGTGTTTTAATCGCCATTTTAAGGAACGATAAGGATGTTATCATTCCGCGCGGAGAGACTGTAATTGAACCGAATGATTCAATCCTTCTTTTAGCCGATGAAAAATCGGAAAAAGTGATCCATCAAATTTTTTCTAATGTGTGATAGTACTTTCGTAAAAAAAGAACTCCTCTATATTTCTTAAGAAGGCAGTGTTAAAGAAGTTTGTTGATTTTTGAGCACTTTGTTGTTTGGAGCACCTGGAGCGGAAAGCAACAGACAAATTTAACTCTCCATTAAAGAAAGTAGGAAAGTGTATTATGTATTTTATCCTTTGGGAAAATAATAGAAGCAAGAAGGCATCGTAGAAGGAAGGGATAATCATGGAAAAACAAACGATTTTGTTCAATCTAGATGATACACTTGCCTATTGTAATCGTTATTTTAACCAGGTGACGGATATGTTTGCTACCCAAATGACCTCATGGTTTGACCATTTGACAAGGGAAGAAATAAGACAAAAACAACTCGAAATTGACTTGGAGGCTATTTCCGAGCACGGTTTGCGTTCAGAGCCGGTTTCCTGAGTCGTTTGTTGATACGTATACATACTTTTGCAACCAATTTGGAAAAGAAACGAAACGGTCTGATATCGATTATTTAAGGGAGTTGGGAATGACTGTTTTTAAGATTCCGGTAGAGCCTATTCCGTTCATGAATGAAACGTTAGAAGAATTAAAAGACGCAGGGCATGAATTGTATTTGCACACTGGTGGAGATGAGGCGAATCAGCGTCGAAAAATAACTCAGCTAGAGCTTACAACCTATTTTGAACATCGAATTTTCATCTCTGAACATAAGGATACAACTGCTTTATCTGATATATTAAAAACCATTGATGCAGACCCTGAAATCACATGGATGGTCGGAAATTCACTAAGAACAGATATTGTACCAGCTCTTGAAAAAGAAATTAATGCAATCTATATTCCCGCCGAAACGGAATGGAAATTTAACGAAGTTGATGTCAATGTGGAACCAAAAAGGGCTTTTTTTACATTAAACACACTTCTTGAAGTACCAGAAGTAATTCAGAACTACGTACATTAGGAAGAAATGGGACTTGTTTCTTCCGCTTCCTTTTAATCCTTGGAAACTTATAGTAAGATTAGAATAAAAGATTAGTGTTTGTTTTTTGATTGGGGGAGAAATAGTGAGTGTTCACGAAAAGAGAGAGTTAAAGATTTTTGCATTAAATTCTAATCATGAGCTTGCTGCTGAGATGGCTGAGCTTTTAGGCTGTTCGCTTGGGAAGTGTTCAGTGAAACAATTTAGTGATGGGGAAATTCAAATCAATATTGAAGAAACGGTTCGTGGTTGTGACGTTTATGTTGTCCAATCCACATCGCAGCCAGTCAATACACATTTGATGGAGCTTCTAATCATGTTGGATGCCCTTAAAAGAGCTTCAGCCAAAGAAATTAATGTGGTGATTCCTTATTTTGGCTATGCCAGACAGGACCGACAAGCTCGTGCAAGGGAACCGATTACAGCAAAGCTTGTCGCTAATCTATTAGAACGCGCTGGAGCCACAAGAGTGGTAACGATTGATTTACATTCACCACAAATCCAAGGATTTTTTGACATTCCGGTCGATCAATTATTTGGAGCTCCGATCCTTACACATTATATTGAGGATAAAAATTTGGATGATATTGTGGTGGTCGCTCCGCATAAAAATGGTGTAATAAGAACGAGAAAAATGGCGAATCATTTGCATGCTCCGATTGCTATTGTTGATAAACGAGATCCTGAACCAGACTGCGAGGAAACAATTGAGGTTATTGGTGTGGTTGCAGGGAAAACGGCCGTCATTATTGATGACTTAGTCAATACGGCAGATACTCTAACGACTGCAGCTAATGCATTAATGAATGAAGGGGCAAAAGAGGTATACGCATGTGTAACTCATGCTGTTCTTACCAGGTGTTCAGTCGACCGAATTGAAGCTTCCCCTATTAAAGAGTTAGTGGTGACGAACACAATTCAAATGCCAAAAGAGAAAGTAATAGAGAAAATAACCACTTTATCAGCAGCTCCATTGCTTGTTGAAGCAATTAAACGGATACATGATGAAAAACCAGTAAGCTCACTATTCGAATACAGTTTCAGATAGATAAGAAGCAGGGACTCTCCTGCTTCTTTTTGCTTTTGATAGAGTTTCCAGATAATTGGAAATTCGAACTCGAAAGTCGTAGACTTTGTCTAGGTGCACGAATGAACAGGTTTTTCTATGTTTAGTGCACATAGACCGGGTCTACGTGCATTTTGTAGAGGAATTTTATGAAAATCGTACTCGTAGATGGTGGCTATGCGCACGCTAGACTAGTCTTTTCTATTTTTAGTGCACATAGACCTGGTCTACATGCATTATGTTGAGGAATTTTACGAAATTCGTACTTGTAGATGATGCCCTAGGCGCACGCACGACTAATTACATTGTTTTGAAAAAGGCTTAATATTTAACATTTTTCCCTATCTTTTGTATGATTACTATTGGGTGATAACATACTTGAGTAAAGAGTTTGAAATCGCAGATATTATTCATGGTAGAATCGTAAGGAGGAAATGTCAGATGAATTTTGTTACATTAAACAACGGATTACGAATGCCACAACTAGGGTATGGAGTATGGCAGGTAGCGGATGACCAAGCAACTACTGCAGTAGCGAAAGCCATTGAAGTAGGTTATCGGTCAATCGATACAGCTATGATCTATCAGAATGAAAAAGGTGTAGGAAAAGCAATCAAGGAAGCCTCTGTACCGCGCGAGGAGCTTTTTATAACAACAAAGGTTTGGAATAGTGATCAAGGCTATGAAAATACATTGCGTGCGTTTGATGAAAGCCTTGAAAGATTAGGTCTTGATTATGTCGATTTATATTTAATTCATTGGCCAACACCACAATATGATGAATATGTAGATACATATAAAGCAATGGAAAAGCTTTATCATGAAGGTCGAGTGAAAGCAATTGGTGTTTGTAATTTTGAAATTGAGCATCTAGAACGATTATTGAAGGAATGTGAAGTTCCACCTGTCTTAAACCAAATTGAATGCCACCCATACCTTGTCCAAAGCGAGTTAAAGGAATTTTGTGCAAAGCATAACATTTATGTTGAAGCGTGGAGTCCCCTGGAGCAAGGCGGAGATGTACTGAAGGATGAGGTCATTGTGAAGATTGCTGCTGCACATAGTAAAACACCAGCACAAGTCATCCTACGCTGGCATATCCAAAACAATTCCATCGTTATTCCAAAATCAGTTACACCGTCACGAATTGAAGAAAACTTCAATGTGTTTGATTTTGAGCTTACTTCAAACGAACTAGCAGAAATTAATCAATTAAACATCAATCGACGTAGAGGTCCAAATCCGAACGAATTTAATAGACGTTAATTGACAAAACATAAGCTCATTCCAGCATTTCGTTGGAAGGGCTTTTCTTTTTATTCGATTATGTATGAAATATTACCAATTTTCTCGCTTTTTCGCTATAATAAGAATAGTAGTAGTTGCTGGTCATAGATTGCTTTTGGGAAAAATTAAATATGAATGGGTGAGAAAGATGGGTATTCTTTTTGTAGATAAGCAAAAAGTTTGGGTAAACATTGATCATCCAACCAAGAGATTTTCCTTACATAAAGTTTGTATCTATACCGAAAAAATGGCTGAAACTCCGTATAAAGGTGTCGGAGTGTTAAAAAGAGATGGTGGCTGGCTCAAGCTAGATAATAGGGAGGCGGCCGAAAAGCTTTATTTCAGTCAATACCGAGATTATACGTTTATCAACCACCTCGTGGCCTCCAGAATTGCATAAGTCTTGAGAGCTCTAGATGGAAAAACATATCATATATAAATGTTGGACTTTGCTTCTTCCAAGCAAAGTCCATTTTTCTTTATTCGATTTAGGAAATGATGCCGGCAATCTGCAATAACGTAAGGACAATTTCAAATACAATCAAAATGACGATAATCCATTCAACAAACAACCCGCGAATCGAATGGCTGATGTTTGAAAAACCATCCATAATATTGTAAAGGATTTCTGTTTTGCTTTTTAAGATTTTATAGCGATCGTTTAATTCGAAAAAATCAAACATGTTGTCATAAAATTCTCCAGCTGTGCTGCTCGTCCAGGTAATATCAGGTTTGTCCAAAATCATGATATAGGAAAGGGTGTTATACTCGTGCCGGACAATTTTCGCTGTCGTTCTGGCTAATTCTTTGTTGCCGATTCGTAGCTTTCCTTTTTCTAAACGGTCAATCATGTTTTCGAGTTTATCGTGGATATTTCCTAGCTGTTCTTCCGTTTTCTCAAGCGCCACTGATTTTGCGAGCACAGTGGAAATCAATTCAGGGTAAAACTCTTCATATTGAGGCACAATTACATATTTGTCCGTTAGTTCCATTTTATCTGATTCCCCGAGGTGGAGACTGTAGTCATCCGTATATAGTTCAAACTTGCGTAGATCAATTTCAGGTTCAAATGAATGGATAAACGATAAAAACTCTTTTATTACATCATTACCTTTGTTATTAATGAAGACAACAGAGCCGAAGGAAAAAACAAGAATCTGTTGTGTTTCGTCCACTTTCTGATAAAGGAATTTGTTTAGCATGGTGCTTCTCAAAATTAACGGTTCTTCCCAAGTGAATTTTTTGGAATCCCACAATGAATCGCGATTTTGTTCAAGTCAATTTCATTCGTAATGGCAAATGCTTTAAAAGTAATCGGTTCCATCAATATCACTCTTTTCAGCAAAATAGTCTTTTACTACTTCCAGTTTATTCTATTATATCGTAAATCATGCTCGGAAGCAGGGGGCGGTGCCTTGTGTAAGAGGAATTTTAGGTTTCTATAACGTTTTTTTCTGGTTGAGAAAAATAAAATATATTAAAATAACGTTTATTAGAAAATGACATGTTATATTAATATTTGGATCAATGATGATTTTATAAAAATAATTATTGGTCTTCACCCGATTGATATACATAGAAAGGCTGATTGGATGCCAGTTGAATTAGATCCTTCATTATTAGTTATTTTGCTTGTCTTTGGTTTTTTAGCTGCATTTATCGATTCGGTGGTGGGAGGTGGCGGCCTGATTGCATTGCCAGCTTTGCTATTCACTGGACTAACGCCTGCGGCCGCCGTAGCAACAAATAAATTGGCCGGGACGATTGGTTCGTTAACGAGCACAATCATGTTTTATCGTTCAGGTAAACTAGACTTGAGATCGGTGTCCAAATATTTTCCGCTTGTTTTTTTGGGGTCGATGCTTGGCGCTTGGACCGTCCATTTGATGAATCCAGAAATTCTGAAGCCCTTGATGCTTATCATGCTGGCTGTTGTGGCCATATATACAATGTTTAAGAAAAATTGGGGTAGCATTTCAAGTGATAAAAAATTATCGGCTTTCCACATGAGTATGTTTTTAGTGGCCATCTTTGCAATTGGTTATTACGATGGATTTATCGGACCTGGAACAGGATCCTTCTTAATTTTTACATTTTTAATGGTCGGTTTTGATTTCTTAAAGGCAGCTGGGAATGCCAAGTTTTTAAACTTTGGAAGTAATGTAGCAGCATTACTTATGTTTATGTATTTAGGCCAAATCAATTATGCTTACGGGATTCCAATGGGACTTGCGCAACTTGCCGGTGCAATCTGTGGCTCAAAATTTGCCATCAAGCAGGGAAGCGGCTACGTCCGTGCACTTTTTATCTTCGTAACCTTTATATTATTAGCGAAAAATGCTTATGATTATTTTCATTGAACGAGTAATTTTTAAAACAATAGACGAACTAAAAAGGGACGTTCCTGTAACGATTGGAATCGTCCCTTTTTTACCTTTTAAGGTAACTAACTTAATCCGATACGAAAAAAGCTGAATTAAACCCTGCAACTAGAGCATCTCGTGCTGAATTAAGATCACATCGAATGAATACGAGTTGGCCGTTGAATGAATCGTTTTCATCACTCAACAAAATTGCTTGGTCAAGCATTGCAATAGCATTGTTCGTTCGAGCAAGCACTAGTGACGCACGATTGTTGGATAGTTTCATAAGAAGTTGGTTATCTTGTACTGGGGGAATGATAGGAGGAGTTGGATAACTTGGATCAATTGGATACTGAGCATCGAAAAGTAACGCTTTAATTCCAAGATATGCTTCTGTGAGATTATCGAGCGCATCTTGATAATATAGTTCTTTTAATGGATTTGGTGTTGAAGGAAATGAGGACAATTTTTGAAACAGGCTTAGAGTACTTTTGGCAAATCGAATAGCTTGTACTGTGTGGGCCAAGGCTACTCTAACATTTGAAATTATGTCCTTTGACATGGTTTTACTCCTTTCGGACAAACTCGTTATAGTCTATGTGTATGTTAATAGGGCGAGCTTGTATAGGACATTTATCACTGTGGAGGATTTTTCTTCGAATACCAAAAAAATTATTTACTTTTACAGAATTCAGGAGTAAGATAATCACAGTTTCAATTTCTAAATCGCTTAAACCATATGGTACGGGGGACCCATTTTTATGGATTAACAATAATCCTGGGGTGAATCCTTTTTAAGGTAGGGCTACTCAAAGGTCCGAATCCGACAGCTAACCTCGTAAGCGTTAATTGAGAAGGAGTGGAGCTTGTGACACAAAGAAAATAGAGTGTCTACAGGTCTTTTTTCGATGACTTGTAGACACTTTTTTATTTTTATAAAAAAATATGGCTCTTTTTGCGAGATTTAAGTTAAATAGGGCAAGATATTTTTAATCAGCATTATTGGAAGGTGAGCATTAATGTTTTCAGCAGTAAAAAGATTTCTTATTGGACATCCGTTAAAATCCCATGAATTAGGGGAACAAAAAATTAACAAAACAAAGGCATTAGCCATTCTCTCATCTGATGCCCTATCCTCAGTGGCATATGGTCCGGAACAAATCCTGATTGTCCTGGTGACTATAGGTGCTGCAGCATTCTGGTATTCGATACCGATTGCTGTGGGAGTATTAATCCTTTTAGCCGCTCTTATTTTATCCTATCGTCAAATCATTTTTGCCTATCCTCATGGCGGTGGTGCCTATGTTGTATCAAAAAATAATCTTGGGGTAAATCCAGGTTTAATTGCAGGAGGGGCTCTATTAGTAGACTATATCCTAACTGTTGCCGTTAGTGTGTCGGCAGGAACAGATGCGATCACCTCAGCCTTTCCAACCTTACATAACTTTAATGTGGAAATTGCCATTGTATTTGTCATCCTTATTACATTGTTAAATTTAAGGGGCGTAACCGAGTCTGCTTCCATTTTAGCTTATCCCGTATACTTATTTGTGTTAGCATTATTTATTTTAATTGGTGTTGGAGTTTACAATATTATTACGGGTGGTGTTTCTCCAGAACTACACACCCCGATTGGAACACCGATTGCGGGAATTAGTTTATTTATCCTTTTAAGGGCATTTGCTTCAGGAAGTTCTGCTTTAACTGGAGTTGAAGCCATTTCAAATGCGATTCCGAACTTCAAGGACCCTGCACCAAACAATGCGGCGAAAACGTTAATGATGATGGGGGTTTTACTTGCCATTCTTTTATCAGGAATCGTGACATTAGCCTATTTTTATGGTGTTACTCCAAAAGCTGAGGTAACCGTTGTTTCTCAAATTGCAGAGGAAATTTTTGGTCGGAATTTTATGTATTTCTTTATACAAGGAACGACAGCCTTAATCCTGATTTTAGCTGCAAACACCGGCTATTCTGCCTTTCCGCTTCTTGCGGTTAATCTTGCAAAAGATAAATTTATTCCAAGAATGTTCCTTGTTCGTGGAGACCGATTAGGCTATTCCAATGGGATCATCATTTTAGGACTATCATCCATCATTTTAATTCTTGCTTTTCATGCCCAAACCGAGCACCTCATCCCGCTTTATGCAGTCGGTGTATTTATTCCATTTACATTGTCCCAAACTGGAATGATGGTTAAATGGATTCGTGAAAAACCAGAAGGTTGGATCATTAAATTTATCATTAATACTACCGGTGCTGCCATTAGTTGTATCGTTACGATCATATTTTTCTTAACGAAATTTGCACAAGTTTGGTCCATATTAGTTTTTCTTCCCATCATTATTCTTTTATTCCATCGAATTAAAAAGCATTATGATGCGGTGGGGGAACAGCTTCGAATTGCAAATCGGATGCCAGTTATACCAATTGAAGGGAATGTCATCATTGTTCCCGTGGCAGGGATTACGAATGTGGTGGAAAACACGCTGAACTATGCTAAATCTCTTTCGCCAGATCAAATAATTGCCGTTTATGTAGCTTTTGAAAGACAGGATGAAAAACTGTTTGAGGAAAAATGGAAGAATTTTCAGCCAGAATGTTCGGCTTGTAACACTTCATTCTCATTACAGAAGCATTATTACACCGTTAACAAAATTTGTTGATACGGTTGAACATAAAGCTAGTGAATCAAATTTCCGTGTGACTGTTTTTATTCCACAATTTATTCCAAAGCATAGCTGGGAGAATGTTCTGCATAACCAATCAAGCTTATTGATTTCTTCCTTCTTGCTTTACCGTAAAAACGTAATTGTTACAACTGTGCCATATCATTTATCAAAATAATACTAGTACCATAAAAACGGAGCAGTCAAAATGACAGCTCCGTTTATTATTATTTTATTTGTAAATTACGATGGCTCCAACAGATTTATCAGATGACTGACCGTTTACTCGAATTTTTAGTCCGAAGTTTCCAAGTTCTCTGCCAGCGTCTGGTAAGAACGAATTTAAGAAGGAGTTGCTGTCGCTAAATAAGGACACATTTTTCTGTGGGTCTAAATTTAACGTTAAATTATTTCCATAATCAATGGCAAGCCCTGAGGTAGGGTTTAAACCAAATGCCGCATCTGCAACATGGAATCGAGTGTTCGCAACGGCACCGTCGCTGAAGACTAGTTTCGTCTCTGGATGTGCATCAACGACCCCAAGGAAACCTTCGCCTGGATGTACTCCTGTCCAGTTATCCGTATAGGTTGGGTCAACATACCAAACCACTAAACCACTATCATAGCTCATTAACGAATACCCGCGGCGGATATTACCAAGTCCCTTGTCCACACCTGCATGGTTTCGCCATTCTACTAGATAATAGTGGTCACCAAGCTTGTTTCCGTCAAAGCGACTGAAACCATTTAATGCAAAGGAAGAGGCGGTGCTTTCAGCGCCATCATCAACGAGTGTTTGTCCATCTGCTGTCACTTTAATGTTATCTGCAAAGAAACCTACGTTGGATGTACCCCAATCAGTTGCATAACGGAAACGTAAATCAATCTTCTTCCCAGCATAAGCGGATAAATCAAAGCTTTGCGCTTGCCATTCTCCATTAGAAGTTCCAGTGAAGCCTGGCATTGAATCTAGAATAGTAGGGTACCCCTCAGGAACGACATCTGAACGGGTATGATCATTGCCCAATGAGGTCCAAGTAGTACCATTGTCTTCTGAAACTTGAACAAAAGCAAAATCCCATTGTTCTTCGATATCATACCAAGCATCAAATGTTAAAGTTGCGGTTGTCTTTCCAGTTAAGTCAACGGCAGTGACCATATTTGTATCCATTTCATCCTTCTGACCGCCCCAATATTCATAGCTTCCAGGTTTTCGGTTTATTTACATATACTTTTTTCTGAGGAAGATTCACCTTCAAAATAGATGAGTTTGTCCCGTTTGGTGAGTTTGCTTGATCTAGTAGAAATTGAGTCCCTTTTGATGAAACATTATCCCAATCCAATTCAACCGTGTCATTTGTCCAGTTTCCGCCTAAATAGGATTGGAAGTACTCTTTCGCATATGGAGAAAAGCCAGTTGGCTCTGCTCCAGGGACAGCCCCGGCCCAAGAACCGCTCGCCATAATTGACCAGTACGCAACGGCTTCTCCAGCCCCAGAGTAGATGGTGTCATATTCATCTGGAAGGCCGAGGTCATGTCCATATTCATGAGCGAATACTCCAACTGCGCCATCCTCAGGCATGATGGTGTAATCATAAAATCCAGGTTTACCTGAAGAGGGGTCTAATCCATCTGGGTCAACAAACTTTGCGGAACGATGAGACCATATGGCATTATCTCCTAATGAGCCACCACCTGCCTCTTGGCCAATACCTGCATGGATGATCATTAAGTGATCTACGAGCCCGTCCTTCTCTAACAGATTGCCGTCACCATCTAAATCGTGAGGATCCTCGCTGTCATAGTTCTCAAGCGGTACTCCAGCTGTCAATGCTGCTTCGTATGCATCAACAATGACCTGTTTCGAACCCCCAGGATTCACATTATCGTGTCCAGTTTCTCTGTCCCCACCATAAAAGGCAGCCGTTCCAGGTAGTTTTAACCATCCATAAGCGTTCCCTTTAACAGAATATGTACCACCTGGACTGTTGGAGATAATATTGTTTCATCGAGACAAAATCCTCACCGTTAGGACCTTCAACGCCATCTTCACCAAAGATCATATTTTCATAATGTCCAAGAGTATAATCCTTGTAGTAATTGTCAGTTTCTGTTGACTTGATTTGGTTATGCGCAAAATCAGAGTATTCAACTGTTAAGACGAGGACATTGTCTTCACGCTTTTCCCCGTTATAAGAAGCTTCCTTAATAGGAGTAGGAGTGCCCTTTAACTGGCCATTTTTCTGACCTTTCCCATTTACTAGACCATTATTGTATTCTTTAAAGTTCTTGTCTTTTACTGCATCACTCGCTTTAACCTTTGCAGCAAGGGGATCGGACTCCTTATTTTCGGTTACTTTTCCTTTTACTTTAAGATAATTTGTAAGAAAGGTTTGTTTTTCTTTTTCTGATGCAGTAGCGGATAGAAGACCTCTTTTAATAAAGGAGTCTATTAGTTTTTCATCATTTACGATCGCTAAATCTAGTGCGGTTTTGGAATGAGTGGTTTGAGGGTTGGATTCAGATTGATGTAATAGGTTTCCATCCTCTATTGATGCGAAAGTTCCTGTGGTTCCAGTGAATAATGTGCTAGCAAGGAGAGCGGAGGCAAAACTAGTTTTTAAAACATTTTTCAAAATCATCTTCACCCTTTCGTTTTTGTATCGTTATATTTACATAATATTCCGAAAAATAAAGCGAAACAAGTCTTTTTGTTCCTCAATTAATGACAAATATTATTATAATAACATCTCGAAAATTGGAAAATAGAGTAGATTTCTGATGATAAGAGGCTGATTGATTATACTAGTAAAATAAGTTCGGGACTATTTCCGTTGTAATGTGGGGGGAATTGGAAAAAAGTCATGGCGGATGAATCATCTTTGTCCTTTCAGTAGATAATATCTCTGAATTCTTATGGGGGAGGTGAGGCACTGTGTCAGTCCCCTTGTTGGTTCCTACCATACGGATTTTAATTATTATCTACAATATTACGACCTTCAATTTCTTGCAAAATACCTCTGGAAGTACCTAAATTGGTTCCACCGTCATTTTAAAAAAATATTCGTTCCCTCAATTGAAACAATGTCACAGCTTAAAAGCCATGGGTTTAATAATCTCGAATTGTGGCCTAGGGGTGTTGATTGCCGGCTCTTTCATCCTAACTATAATAAACAACAAGTCAGGAAAAAGTTGGGAATTGAAAAAAGTACCTTCTACCCTATGTTGGTCGTTTAGCTCCCGAAAAAAATGTTGATCTTGTTCTTTTGATAGCTAAATCGCAACCTGAAGAAATCAACCAAGATGTTCAATGGTTGATTGTTGGGGATGGTCCGTTGCGGACAGAATTGCAAAAAGAAGCACCGGGTAACATGGTTTTTACAGGTTATTTACAAGGGGAAGCATTGGCAGAGGCATATGCCGCATCCGATATTTTTGTTTTTCCTTCGAGTTCGGAAACCTTTGGGAATGTCGTCCTTGAAGCGCTGGCATGCGGAACACCGGTTGTTGGGGCAAATTCTGGTGGGGTTAAAAGCATCGTCCAATCTGGATTAACTGGAAAGCTAGTGGAGCCAAGAAATGTTTCCGACTTTATTTACAGCATCCTCGTTTTGCTCAAATACGATAGCCTTCGATATCAAATGGGAATGGAAGGTCGAAAATACGCCTTAACACAAAAGTGGGAGGGGATCTTTGAAAACTTACTATCATCGTATGACGATGTCATTTGTTATGAAAAACTACAAAAATATGCATAAGTGAGCGAATGGAGAAATTGAAAAAACAGGGGGTCCTTCCTATGATGTTGGAAGAGCCTCCTGTTTATGTTATATTACTCCATCATTGAAAGCGATTCAGCTACTTTTACCATCATCGAGCATTCGATTCGTTTGCGAAAGATATCGCAGCTGAAATCGTACGTACCATTTAGAGAGCCTGTAGCATGCAATGCATTTGCAGGACAGCCGCCACTGCAGTATAGCTTCGCCCAACAGTCCTGGCATTCTGGTTTCGAATAGCAATTGTTCTGCTTGAATTGAGTTTGAATCTCTGGTTTCGTGATGCCCTCCCAAAGATTACCCATGCTGAATTCTTGATCACCGACAAACTGATGGCAAGGGAAAAGCTCGCCCCAAGGTGTGACTGCGAGATATTCTGTTCCTGAGCCGCAGCCAGTTAATCTTTTTTGAATACAAGGGCCTTCAGAAAGGTCAAGCATGTAATGATAAAAAGTGAAGCCATTGCCGTTTTCCCCGCGTTTGATCATTTCTTTGGCAAGAATTTCGTACTGGTTGTATATTTCAGGTAGATCGGCTTCAGTTAGGGCATATGGTTCTTTCGGGTCACAAATGACAGGCTCCATCGACAATTTATCGAAGCCTAGGTCGGCAATATGGAAAATATCGTTAGTAAAATCGACATTGTTATGTGTGTACGTTCCGCGTACATAGTATTCCTTGTCGCCACGCTTCTCGATAAACTCCTTGAATTTCGGAACGATATGATCATAGCTGCCTTTCCCATTCACCGTTTTGCGAAGGCTATCATGAACTTCTTTTCTGCCATCAAGACTTAAGACAACATTGTACATCTCTTTATTGAGGAATTCTGTGACCTCGTCGGTTAGTAACATGCCGTTCGTCGTGAACGTAAAGCGGAAATTCTTTTTGAATTCTTTTTCCTTGCTTCGCGCATATGCGACGATCTCCTTGACGACATTCCAAGCCATTAACGGTTCGCCACCAAAGAAGTCGATATCAAGATTGCGGTGGTGACCTGAGTTTTCGAGCAGATAATCGATTGCTTTTTTTCCTACTTCAAGACTCATGATGGCACGGTCGCCATTGTATTTTCCTTGGCTTGCAAAGCAATACTCACAGGAAAGGTTACAGGTGTGGGCGACGTTAAAGCAAAGTGCTTTGATATAAGTCTTGCGATTTTTTAAATCTATCGACAGGTTTTGATATTCATCCTCTGTGAAAAGCTGTCCATCCGTTTTTAGTTCGTCAACAGCGGTGATCGTTTCACGAATTTCATTTTCGGTAATTTCGGCGTTACCATCATATTTTTCAAGCATTAAGCTGACGATTTTTTCGATCGGTGTATTTTCATACAGTCCGATCACATCATACGCCAGGTCGTCAACGACATGGACGGACCCACTGTATGTGTCTAGGACGATGTTGTAGCCATTTAATTTATATTGATGAATCATATTGAATCATAATCTCCTTTAAAAATAAAAATTGCCGCCCAGCTGATTACAGTTGGGCGGTAACTTTCTTTTTCTAGTTGTTTAATGAGTTTTCACACTTTTGATTTGCAACTCCGCAAGAAGTTTTACAAGCTGATTGGCAAGATGTCTGGCATGCGCCACAACCGCCGTGCTTTGCAGTGTCCATTAATTTACGAGTGCTAAGTGTTACGATTCTTTTCATTATGTATGTACGCTCCTAAATAAAATTTTGAGAAAATGTGTCTAATTTGTGAATTATTTCACATTTTTTCTCTTATTAATTTTAACCATACAAGATAGAATTGGTCAATCCTTTCTGGGGAAGTGATTGTTGATTTTGCTGAGGTAATTCGATGGTAGGTTTGGGTGGTACACAACTTTCCCAAACCGAGAAAAAGAGGGGGAAGCGAAGCATTCTCCCTTAATACAAGAATATTTTGAGGTTGAAATTGTTATCAATCGTTGCAAGTAACACATTATTTAGCTCAATGTTGTAGCTAACTCTGAGTTGCTCTAATAGCCACTGTTCGTTTTTTCCAAGCTGTTGAAGTGCTTTGTACTCTATCTTCCTTTCCTTAATAATCGTTTGAGGTAGTTGAAAAGGTTTGGTTGATAAAGACATGTCAGCTGGTGTTATTGGTTGGTGCTGTGATTTTAAAATAACTGAGATTGTTCCTCCTGGTTCCCACAAAGCGAGTGCAACCTTTTGAATATCTTCCGTTTTCTCTTTCCGTAATTCCGATAACAGAGTATCGATGGAGAGTCTTGCTTTTTGAAGGTTCGTGAATTGAATTTCACCATCTTTAATAAGCGTAAGGGGCGATGGATCAAAGAACCGTCTTAACCACGCCCAGCGCAAACTTAATAAAACGCCACCGACATAAAGTACGACGACAGCGGACATGGTGAGCATCGATCCCTTTAGACCAAGTCCTTCATCAGATAGTGGGTGAGCTATGATATTGCCAATTAAGATGACAATTGTAAAATCAATAAATCTTAACTGCGAAATCGATCTTTGGCCCATAAGTTTTGCAATGATGATAAGGTAAAGAAAGCCGAGAATGGCTCTTAAAATCCATTGCATTGAGGAAAGGGAGGCCTGTGCAACAAAAAATTCCATAAAAGAACACATCCTTTTTCAAAAGCACGCTACATATTTTTTCCAAACAACTGAGTGATATGTATAGAAAAGGAAGCAAAGGCAGGCTCTGCTTCCTATTTTACTAAGTAATGTAGTTGGGTGAATTGTCTGTCTTGCTTTTGGCTTTTGAGTACCAGGATGGATTACGAAAGCTAGATATTGTTAGAAAGTAGGGATGGTTTCGTCGTTAAAAAATAGAAATTAATAATTAACTACATGATATATAACTGTATAATTTAATTAATACAATTTGAGGTTTTTGAAGATAGTTTGAGGAGGAATGTGTCGGTGAAAAATATGATGAATACGGTCTATTTGTTTGTTTTAGGAATTGTAGCAGTATACACAAAGGAGCTCGTAACCTTTATCATGCTAGGGGTTATTCTGATTGCACTCAATAACATTAACGGTACATTGAAAGAGATTTTAGAAGTACAGAAAAGAAACAGTAGGGAGTAGAGAGATAGGCTCTTTTGTAAAAGACTAGATAAACGGCTATTGGACAAAACTGAGGGCGAACTTCATAAGAGTGTCCGAAAGAGACGGCTAATCGGACAAACTCGAATCCGAACATTGTCAAAGTGTCCGATAGAAGCGGCTAATCGGACAAGCCTAAGCTCGACCATCGCCAAAGTGTCCGATAGAAGCGGCTAATCGGACAAAAACGAGCCCGGCCATCACCAAAGTGACCGATAGAAGCGGCTAATCGGAAAAAACCAAGCGAGACCATCGTCGAAGTGTCCGATAGAGATGGCTAATCGGACAAAGTCGAGCACGGCCAACGCCAAAGTGTCCGATAGAAGCGGCTAATCGGACAAAACCAAGCGAGACCAACGCCAAAGTGACCGATAGAAGCGGCTAATCGGACAAACTCAAGCCCGGCCATCGTCGAAGTGACCGATAGAAGCGGCTAATCGGACAAAGCCAAGCACGGCCATCTTAAAAATGTCCGATAGAGATGGCTAATCGGACAAACTCGAGCCCGAACATTGCCAAAGTGTCCGATAGAAGCGGCTAATCGGACAAACTCTAGTCCTAACTTAATTAAAATGTCCAGTAGCAGGCGGACATAAGCAACATAACAATAAAAACAACAGATAGGAGAAATCAAAGTGGACCATTTAGAAAAAATTTGTGCTTGGGCACAATCAAATCCATTGATGAAAGAGTATCACGATAAAGAATGGGGTGTACCAAGTCATGATGATACCTATTTATTTGAACTTTTGAATCTTGAGGGTGCACAATCCGGGCTATCCTGGTTGATCATCTTAAAGAAAAGAGATGGTTATCGTAAAGCTTTTCGAGATTTTGATATAAACGCTTGTGCAACATTAACGGATGAAGAGCTAGAGCAGATTGTAACGACAGGTGAAGTAGTTCGCCATCCATTAAAAATAAAAGCTGTTCGTGCAAACGCAATTGCAGCACAAAAGGTTCAGGAGGAGTTTGGCAGCCTATCAAATTATGTATGGCATTTCACTAATTCAAAACGAATCATCAATAGCTGGACATCTGTAGATCAGCTACCGGCCAAGAGTGAATTATCAGAGCAAATCAGTAAAGATATGAAAAAACGAGGTTTTAAGTTTGTTGGACCAGTTACAATCTATTCCTACCTTCAAGCAATTGGAATCATAGACGACCACATCATAACTTGTCCCTATTATTCAGGAAAATAGAAAAGAGGACAGTTCTTCTGCCTCTTTTTTAGCTGAGAGGAGGAGGACCGTCCTTTTGTCTGCTATCAAAAGTAAAAAGGTTGTACTGTTCAGCTCTTTGGAGTTCTTTCGCGTAATTAATAATTTCCTCGCGACGGACCTGGAACATTCTTCGACCATGCATTTTCCCGCCAAACCAGCCTTTTTTCGCACCACGCAAAATTTTAATATAATGGCTTTTATCCTCTTGAACAATTCCAAGAAAATGATGAACAATTTTACTAGCAGCTGGGATCGTGATATATCCGGCATCCAAATGATAGATTCGACTCACAAAAAGCCCTCCATTTCCACATTCTATATTATTTTTTATGGTGGAGGAGAGGATTTCATGACAAAAAATGTTAATGGGTAGCATTTATCAGAAGTGAAATTAAGCGTCTTTTTCTAAACCATTAAGTTTTCCAACCAAATTATAGGTTAATCGAAACACGGAAGGCAAAAAGATCGCCCAAATAATTAAGCCAGTAATTGAATTGGGATTATAGTAGGAACCAAGTCCAAGAATGCTTAAGGAAAAAAAGTAAAAAACAATCATACCCCAATAAGTAAAACGAAAATATTTTGATAAGAAGCTATCACCTTTTTTAAATGGTTTACCGAACAAAATATGAAGCCCTTTTTTCAATCTAACCACCTCCATTTGACTTTGTCTTAATATTTAGAATAATACAAATACGGTAAAAGTACCAATAAAAAAAGAAGCAGTGAAAGATTAATATAAGTTCAATGGAAGGAAAATAGTGGGATAGGTAGGAGGAAAGGGAGATGTAAAACAAAATAATTTTTTTAAAAAATTAATTCATAGAGCAAAACCCAACAAAAACTTATCTCGGCTTTTAGAAGCTAAACAACCAAAAACATATGCAAATTACCACTCTTGTCACCGTTTCTAGCATGATAACAACACCCCCATCAGCTACATTATTTATAATGTCATCATAATCCTTGATTGTTTAGCTAGTTTGATGTGAATGTAAATTTGATATGAAATTAGTTTTAAAATTCGTGAGTCAAATGACTGATTAAAAACAGGAGGAAAAATTCATTATAAATTGGATAGTTCGGATTATATTTGTTTTTTTCGCTATGAGTTTTCTTCATTGGGGAATCACTTTAACAAATTCTTTATTGTATCAAACCCACATTTTACAAATTGAACTTTTTACATTTTTTTCTTTGTTACCACTATTTCTAATAAACAAGAAAGAGACAGGCGGTATCCAAAAATTGGATGGTACCTGTCTCTTTTACTTTTGTAGGCTAAAAATGTTGAATGTAAAAATCCTATAGCTCTTTTATCATATTAAGACTCGTTTATAACTGAGGATTTTTTTAACCCTAATGCAACTAAACTAGCAAAATCATGAATAATTGTTGCGGCTAGCAATGATGTAATTTGGGTTGGATCATATGGAGGAAGCACCTCTACTAAATCAAAACCGATAAAATTAAAATCTGTTAAGGAACGAACCATTTGTAAGGTCTCGAAGCTGTTTAACCCTCCGACTTCAAGTGTCCAGTTCCGGGTGCACAGGATGGGTCTACAAAATCGATATCGAAACTTAGGAAACAGGGAGTATCCCCGATTTTCTCTTTCATTTCATTCACGACATCATGGTATCCGCGTTCTTTTAATTCCTGGGGTTGTAATCACGTGATAGCCTAACTCCTTGCTAGAGTCGATATCTCCCGGATGATTCAGTGTTCCGCGAATTCCTACCTGAAAAACCTTATCCGGAATTAACAAATCCTCTTCATATGCACGTATGAATGGGGAGCCATGCCAATATTTTTCCTCATAGTAAGTATCCCACGTGTCCGTATGCGAATCAAAATGAATCATTGCCACTGGTCCATGCACCTTTTTAGCAGCACGAAGATTTGCTAGCGTAACCGAATGGTCTCCTCCAAGTCCAATTGGAATGATCCCCTTTTCCATCAAACCTCTTACTGCTTTTTCAATTACATCATAACTTCGATGAATATTGTGCGGAATGACGGATACATCTCCAATGTCAATAGCTTGGCAATCATCAAAAGGATAAACCTTATGGATTGGGTGGTAAGGAAATAAGGTCATTGAAGCTTGACGAATCGCCTGAGGAGCAAACCGTGCCCCGACACGGAAGGAGGCAGCTGTGTCAAACGGCATACCTACAATAGCTAACTTTGCATTTTCTCTTTTAGAAGGCAAACGCATAAACGATCCTGTTGTACAGAATTCGGGTTGAACATCTGGTGATAGCGGATATTGCATCAATAATCTCCTCCTGCTTTCGTTTGATAATTATAAAATGCAAGTTTTGTGCCAATCAAAAAAAGACTACACACATGCCCTTAGCAATATAGGAATGACAATTTTTATTTAATGTGGAATAATGTATGCACAGATGAATAATTCAAAATATTTAAAATAATGAAAAATCAATACCTGAACTTATAAAAATACTGTTACATAGAAAGAACCAACTTGGCACGGTTATTGCATCATTACATCATGACTTAACTTGAGAGGGGGAAAAGAAAATTAAGAAACAACTAAGGGGCTACTTACAAATGTTGACGTTCAAAAGTTGAAAAACAAAACTGGAGGAATGATATGTGGAAAATGGCGTTAGGCTGAAAAGATCGTTAAAACTGTGGCAGGTTGTCATTATGGGTTTAGCCTATATGACACCAATGGTCGTATTTGACACTTTTGGAATAGTTTCTGGGCAAACACAAGGACATGTCCCAACTGCGTACATTATTGCTTTAATCGGGATGCTTTTCACTGCGATAAGCTATGGAAAATTGGTACGGGTATTTCCCGAAGCAGGTTCAGCTTATACTTATACGCAAAAAGCAATGAATCGCCATCTTGGTTTTTTAGTCGGCTGGTCGTCGTTACTTGACTATCTCTTTTTACCTATGGTGAATGCGTTATTAACAAAGCTTTACTTAAATGCTATGTTCCCATCTGTTCCAGATTTTATATGGGTATTACTGTTTGTTGGGATCGTCACCTTTCTAAATTTGAGAAGCGTTAATGTTTTGGCCAATTTCAATACATTATTTGTGTTCGTTCAAATTTTAATTATGGTTGTGTTCATTATTCTAGTGATTAAAGGACTCAATCAAGGGGAAGGAACGGGAACGGTTTTCAGTTTCCAACCATTTTTCGTGGAAGGAATGAACCTGCCTGTTCTAGTAACAGGGGCAACCATTCTCTGTTTTTCATTCCTAGGCTTTGATGCTGTTACAACCTTGTCGGAAGAGACCCCAAATCCAGAAAAGACTATTCCAAAAGCGATCATGCTTACGGCATTGTGGGGGGAGTCATTTTTATAACCACATCGTTCTTTATTCAGCTGTTTTTTCCAGGATATCTCAAGATTTAAAGAACCTGATGCCGCCTTGCCAGAAATTGCATTATATGTGGGTGGGAAGTTATTCCAATCGATTTTCTTGTGTACCACCTTTGTAAATACTTTGGCGTCTAGGCCTTGCTTCACATGCGAGTGTGTCACGTCTTCTTTATGTAATGGGACGGGATAAGGTCTTTCCGGATAAATGGTTTGCTTATATTCATCCAAAATGGAGGACACTGGCAATTAATGTTGTTATTGTAGGTGTAATATCATTATCTGCATGGTTCTTTGATTTGGTGACGGCTACATCCCTTATCAATTTTGGTGCATTAATGGCCTTTACATTTGTCAATCTTTCCGTGATCAATCATTTTGCCATTAGAGAAAAAAGATATAAGTCTCCAAGAGAAATTTTTCAATACATCGTTATGCCGTTATTGGGCGCTGGATCGGTTGGAATCCTTTGGATTAATCTTGAGGTCAGCTCTCTTGTCATGGGAATCATTTGGTTCAGTCTAGGTTTTATCTATCTTCTGGTTTTAACCAAAGCATTCCGGGTGGCACCGCCACAATTTACAGCAGAAGAACAAATCTAATAACTACTTTCTTAACGCATTCATCAAAATGAATGCGCTTTCTTTTTTCGGAACATTTATGCAATCTTGCATAAGTAAGCTATTTTTTCATAAAACAATCATCTGTTTTTTTAAAAAAAGAAATCACCCATTGGAAAATATGAATTTAACAGTTTGGCACGAATCTTGCTTATACCTTTAATAACAAAACTAAATGAGGTGTTAGGATGTCGGTTGAATCGAAGAGTCAAGCAGTTGAAAGGAAAAAGGATTCCCCATTATCGGATTTCCAGGAAACACTCAGGGAAGCCATTAGTATCCTCAATTATCCAGAACAAGTTTATGATTTTTTAAAAAAACCAATGAGATTCCTTGAAGTTAGTATTCCTGTACGAATGGATAATGGTCAAACTCAGATATTTCATGGGTACAGGGCACAGCATAATGATGCCGCAGGACCAACGAAAGGTGGGATTCGTTTTCACCCAGATGTGACACCGGAAGAAGTAAAAGCTCTCGCTGGGTGGATGAGTCTAAAATGCGGGATAACGGATTTACCATACGGCGGAGCAAAGGGTGGCATCGTTTGTGATCCACGTAAAATGAGTCTGGATGAACTAGAGCGATTGAGTAGGGGATATGTGCGGGCAGTCAGTCAACTGGTAGGACCGACAAAGGATATTCCGGCTCCTGACATGTATACAAACTCGCAAATTATGGCTTGGATGTTGGATGAATATGATCATATTCGAGAATTTGATAATCCAGGCTTTATTACTGGAAAGCCCATCGCGCTAGGAGGCTCTAAAGGGAGGGAAACGGCTACCTCAAAAGGTGTACTATATACCCTTCAAATGGTATGCGAGTTAAAGAAAAAATCATTAAAAGATATGAGAGTCATTATTCAAGGATTTGGCAATGTTGGAAGCTATTTAGCTGGTTATTTATACGAGTTAGGTGTGAAGGTGATTGGAGTTGGGGATGCAACAGGCGGATTATACGATGAAAATGGGTTAGATATCCCCTATTTAATTGATAACCGAGATTCCTTTGGGATCGTCTCGAACCTTTTGTCTCACTCTATTTCCAATTTTGAATTATTAGAAAAAGAATGTGATATTCTCATTCCGGCAGCTATTTCAGGAGTAATTAACATCCAAAACGCCAATAAAATCAACTGTGAAATAGTGATTGAGGCTGCCAATGGACCAACAACAAAGGAAGCATTGTCTATTCTTGATGAGCGTGGAATTTTGGTCGTTCCCGATATTTTAGCCAACTCCGGTGGGGTAATCGTCTCTTATTTCGAATGGTGTCAAAACAATCAAGGTTATTACTGGAACGAAGAACTGGTAGATACCCGTTTAAAAGAAAAAATCACGTTAGCTTTTATCAATGTTTATAACACTTCCAAAACCTATCACGTCAATATGAAGGTAGCCGCTTATATGGAAGGGGTAAGAAGACTAGCTGAAGCATCAAGATTAAGAGGCTGGTTGAAATATAAATAATATTAATGGAGGGAATCATGATGAAATTAGACATTTTATCAGAAGAAAAAGGGAGACAGTTAGTACATTACTTTTGCCTTATTTCCAACCAGCATCGATATGATTTAATTATTGGCTATTCACAGCACTTTTTTGGAAAAGCGATGGTTACCTCGATGCAATCTGGGAACATGGTTCTGCTCTCACAGGAGGATTCCCACGAAGATAGCCATTGGTCAGAAAAACTGGGAGTAGTAGAAGAGGACATTCCCGCGTTCCAGGATTTCTTCAATATGGTACTGCAGTCTCAACCATTTCAGGAGCAATATTAATATAGGAGTGATGAACATGGAGTATGGAGTAGTCATAAGCCCAGTTTATGGAAAGGTCGAAAGCGTTTCTGTTCAGAATGAGGCAAGGATTTATGAGTGGGATGCGTTGTTTCAGATCAAAGGAGTTAACGGAAGTATACAGCCTATTCGTACAGGAGTAAGTGGGGAAATTCAATCGCTCGAGGTGCAAGTTGGTGACCGCGTAATTCCTGGAATGGTATTAGCGTATATTAAAGAGGATTTATTCGTAACAGGGAGTGACTAATAAGAAGAAAAAAGAAGATGAGCAATCATCTTCTTTTTTTATACGTAAGAAAGTGACGTAGTGACCAATTATAGGGTTTAGGTGTAAGTGCAACTCCACCTCTGCCTTCGCCTAAAGGCTCAACAATCGGAGAGTATTCTTTAGCAACCGACTTTATATTTAAAAAATTCAAAATAATATGATAATATAAGATTCATAGGCTTTATGAAGGGATGGATAAAATATGTTTTCCGTCGCAAAAGAAAAAATCAAACCAATTCTTACAATATCAGTTGATCAAAATGAGTCGATTAAGTCATCTTTATTGCAAATAAAAGAACCGATTGTTTTTTTAGAAAAACTGGGTCAATTGTTTGCTTATGTTAAGTTAAATAATCGAGTTCTACAAAATCTCAATAGCTCAGATTTTTCAATAGAAACTCTTTTAAAAGAATCTGAGTCCATCTCAAATATTTGTCAACTAGGTAAAAATATTTCTCTGCCTGCACTGTTTCAAATAATTGGCGAACCAATTGTGATTATTAAAGATGAGGATGGAAAACCAAAAGGCTACCTTCAAAGGGAAGATGCTTTAGCTGAGCTTCTTAGGCAGGAGAATAAAAGTGTTGATTTACTTAAGATTCTCCTAACCTCGATTCCGATGGGGATTTTTGTTCTGGATAAAGAAAAACGAGTGATTAATTGTAATGAAGCGGGCTTAAAAATGATTAAATCTACCGCAGATAAAGTTTTGAACTTTCCCAGTGATGAGATATTTAGCGGAAATCATATTAACAATGTTTTTGCAACGGGTAAAACTATATTAAATCAACTTGAAATCACGAATGAGATGGGTGTGTTGGTCGATTACAGCCCCATCCAAAACTATAATAACGAAGTCGAAGGAATTGTCATTGTTGTCCAGGATCTTCCAATGGTCGAAGAAATGGCTATGGAGATCGAATACATTAAAGATTTAAATAAAGATTTAAATGCGATTTTATCTAGTATTTATGATGAAATCCTAGTGGTAAATGCAAAGGGGGAATTAATTCGTTATAGCGAAAATATTATCCGTGACTTCTGGCAGGTTGATTTAAAAGAAATGATCGGCAAAAACATTCTCGATTTAGAAGACAAGGGGTTATTTACCCCTTCAGTAACAAGGCTAGTGTTGGAAAAAGGAAAGAAGGTTTCGGTTGTTCAAGAAACAAGAACAGGCAGGAAAATTCTTGCAGTTGGCAATCCAATCTTTAATGAAAATAATCAATTAGATCGAATTATCATTGCATCCCGTGATATAACTGAAACAACTCGCTTAAAAAATGAGCTTCAGGAAATCCGAAAAATATCAGAGCAGTATAAAAAGGAATTAGATAATTTTAAAAATAAAGACCGTTTCATGAAAAAATTAATTTTCTGCAGTCCTAAAATGGAAAAAATTATGAGTCAGGTTAAAAAAATTGCTGATTTCTCCTCAACAGTACTTTTGCACGGAGAGTCTGGAGTTGGAAAGGAAGTAATTGCCCAAGCCATTCACCAGCTTGGAAAACGATCACATCAACCTTTTCTTAAGTTAAATTGCGGAGCCATCCCGGAAAATTTATTGGAAAGTGAACTTTTTGGTTACGCAAAAGGTGCGTTTACAGGTGCTGATAAAAATGGAAAGGAAGGATATTTCAAACAGGCCGATGGTGGGATTTTATTCTTGGATGAAATTGGAGAGATGCCCATGCATCTTCAGGTAAAGTTATTGCGGGTGCTGCAGGAGCAGGAAGTTATTCCGATTGGGAGTACAACACCATTCAAGGTAAACGTTCAAATCATCGCGGCCACTAATAAGAAGTTGGAAAAAATGGTCGAAGAGGGCACATTCCGTGAGGATTTATTTTATCGTTTAAATGTCATTCCCCTTCATATTCCGGCATTAAGAGAGCGTCCTGGAGGATATTTCCTTGCTGGCATTCCATTTTCTACAACAACTGAATGAAAAATATGAGCGAAATTACCATCTCACACCTGATGCAATTAATGTCCTTGAATTTTATCCATGGCCGGGTAATGTACGAGAACTCCAAAACATCATAGAACGGTTAGTTGTGACAGCGGATGATCCTGCTATTAATGCAGAGTTTGTCAGTCAGTTTTTATCATTAGGTTATGAATATAAGAAAATGAAACCGATTATTTCAAGGGTTATTCCACTTCAAGAAGCAATTGATCAGGTAGAGGAACAGCTGATTGTTTTAGCGATGAAACAGTATAAAACGACAACTAGGGCGGCCAAAGCACTTGGAATTAGTCAATCCTCAGTCAGTAGGAAATATCAAAAAATAATGAATGAGAAAAATATAAAAATCGAAAATATTTCGACCCGATAATGGTAAAGCTGCTTCAGATTGAAAAATCTGAGGCGGCTTTTTTTGTTATCCCCTTTTTTTATTAAGCTATAGAGAGGATCTTTCTAAAAAAATGACACTGATACCTTTGCACCTAAATGCTATGCAAAATGACATAAACCTATGCAAAATTGCATAGAAAGATAGATTCACTTTAAAAAAAGTGGATTGTTTTATAGCTTTTATGTTTGGCACGCTTCTTGCATTAATAATAAGCAAGAGATAAAAAGGAGGAATTCAAAATTGGCTGAGATCAAAAATAATGTAATTCAATTAAGGATGTTTATTAATAGTGAATGGAAGGATTCAGAAAATCAAACGACACGCCCAGTAATCAATCCGGCAAATGGTGAAGTTATCGCGTTTGCTCCTGAAGGATCGATCGCCGATGTTCGGTCTGCTATCTTTGCAGCAAGAACTGCTTTTGAACAAGGAATATGGTCCGAAATTGCACCAGTTGAAAGAGCCTCATATTTATTCAAAATTGCTGACAAAATAGAAGAATATGCAGAAGAACTAACGCAGCTTGAAACGCTGGATAATGGAAAACCGCTTAGGGAAGCTGGCTATGATGTCGCTGACGCAGCCGCATGTTTCCGCTATTATGCAGGACTTATTACAAAGCCGGATGGTCAAACTTATCATGTCGCTGATCCAATGCAGGCAATGGTTGTTCGAGAGCCGGTAGGAGTTTGTGGTCTTATCGTACCATGGAATTATCCGCTGTTAATGAGTGTATGGAAAATTGCGCCTGCCTTAGCTGCCGGCAATACCATCGTGTTTAAACCTTCAGAAGTGACACCGATTACTCCGAAAAAATTGTTCGAGATTTTTGAAGAAGTAGGATTACCAAAAGGGGTGGCCAACATGGTCATGGGGGCTGGTCCGGTAGTCGGACAGGAAATCACTACCCATCCAGGATGTGGATATGATTTCTTTTACCAGGGGTACCAAAACAGGAAAGAATATCATGAAAAATGCTGCTGATACGATGAAAAAGGTTTCGTTGGAATTAGGTGGGAAATCGCCAAATATCATTTTTGCTGACGCCGACATTGAGACAGCGGTGGATTATGCTCTCTTCGGAATTTACTCCGGTGCGGGCCAAGTATGTTCTGCAGGTTCCCGAATTTTAGTCGAAGAAGCGATATACAATGAGTTTGTTAACCGGTTTGTTGAACGGGCGCAAAAAATTAAAGTTGGACCTGGGCATGATCCATCAACGGAAATGGGACCGCTTGTAAGCAAGGAACATTTAGAAAAAGTCCTATCTTACATTGAAATTGGAAAGCTGGAAGGTGCCAGATTAGCATGTGGTGGAAAACGCATCATGGAGAATGGTTTGGATAAAGGTTATTTCGTTGAGCCTACAGTATTTGTGGATGTAGCTCAAGAGATGAGAATTGTTCAAGAGGAAATATTTGGTCCTGTCGTCGTCATTCAGAAGTTTAAGAATGAGGTAGAAGCGATTAAATTGGCAAATGGCACTGTATATGGGTTAGCAGGAGCGGTGTTTTCTAAGGATGGAGCCAAGGCGTTAAGAGTCATTAAGAAGGTCCGTGCCGGAATTACTTGGATTAATGCATATCACCCAACCTATAATGAAGCCCCGTGGGGTGGCTATAAACAAAGTGGAATTGGGCGCAGCCTCGGAACATTCGGACTTGAGGAATTCCAAGAAATCAAACAAATTAATATCAATCTACAAGTGGAGCCAATCGGGTGGTTTTCAAATTAATAGGTTTGAGAAAATGATTTGTGAGTTTTGTCTGCCAAAAACATTAAAGATGGATTGAACAGTAAGTAAATCAATTAAAAAGAGGAGCGATAATATGACTATTGAGATAACGCGAGAGGTTAACAGTGAGAAGAAGCACCAGGTGACGGACTATATTAACAAGGTTTTGAGTTTAATAGAAAAAGAGAACATTACTCAGGAGGAAGCCGCTTGGATTACCAAGGAGACAGTCGATGGATTTCGTGAAAACGTGAACCCGGGCTTCCTTTCTTATCGAAAAACGGTAACCAAGGATGGTCAGTTTGCGGCGGTTGAGTGGTCTGATAATGGTGCTTGTTTTAAGGATGTAAATGGCAAAGAGTATATCGATTGTCTTGGTGGATTCGGCATTTATAATGTTGGTCACCGTCATCCAAAAGTAGTAAAGGCGGTAACAGATCAATTGAAGCGTCAAGCCCTGCACAGTCAGGATCTACTGGATCCTCTTCGTGCCATGCTTGCAAAAATTTTAGCAGACATAACACCTGGTGATCTTAAATATGCCTTCTTTACCAACAGTGGGACTGAAAGCGTGGAAGCGGCGTTAAAGCTAGCAAAAATGTACAGTGAGCGAACTACATTTATTTCCACAACCCGTGCGTTTCATGGTAAGAGCCTTGGCTCATTATCAGGGACTGCAAAAGGAATGTTCCGTAAACCATTCCTTCCGTTAATTCCAGGCTTCCGACATGTCCCGTTTGGTGATATTGAGATGATGAGAAAAACCTTTGAAGTTTGTGCGTCTGTTGGAGAAGACGTGGCAGCTGTAATCCTTGAACCGATTCAAGGGGAAGGTGGCATTATTTTACCACCGGAAAATTATTTGAAACAAGTTCGAGAGCTTTGCGACGAATATGGTAGCTTATTAATTTTCGACGAAGTTCAAACTGGAATGGGTCGTACCGGTAAAATGTTTGCAGCTGAATTATATGATGTGGTGCCGGATATTATCTGTTTAGCAAAAGCATTTGGTGGAGGAGTAATGCCGGCTGGAGCTATCGTTGCAAAAGAAGAAGTATTTAAGAGTTGGTTCCCAAATCCGTTTATGCATACCACCACTTTTGGCGGTAATCCGTTGGCTTGTTCAGCAGCTATTGCAACAATTGGTGTATTAATAGAAGAAAACCTACCAGAAAGAGCGGCAAATGTAGGTGCATATTTCTTAAACAAACTTAAAGAGGCAGCGGAAGGACATGAGGAAAAGGTTCTTGAAATCCGTGGTCAAGGTCTAATGATTGGAATTGAATTCCATCAAGACGAAATTGGTTATGAAGTTTCGAAAGGAATGTTTGACAGGGGTATTCTTGTAGCGGGAACACTTATCAATTCAAAAACGATTCGAATTGAACCAGCTTTAACGATTAGCTATGAAGAAGTCGACCAAGTTGTTGCTACCTTTAAGGAGGTACTGAACCAAGTAAAGATCTAGTAGAGTGATATTTGTATATTGATAGAAATGGAGGATTCCAAATTGAAAAAGAGATATGTCAAACTCCAAACCAATATACCGGGACCAAAATCGCTGGAAATATTGGAGCGGAGAAAGCAATATGTTCCGAAAGGGATTAGTAATAATAGTCATGCATTTGTAAATAGAGCTGACGGAGCATTAGTTGAGGATGTCGATGGGAATACCTTTATTGATTTTGCCGGAGCGATTGGAACGATTAATGTTGGGCATTCCCATCCTCATGTAACCAACGCCCTTCAGGAGCAAATTAGTCAATTTATTCATACTGGATTTAATGTGATGATGTATGAATCCTACATCAATCTGGCTGAACGCCTTTGCCGGTTGGCCCCTGGTGATTTTGCAAAAAAAGCTGCTTTTTTCAATAGTGGTGCAGAAGCGGTTGAAAATGCTGTGAAAATGGCACGAAAATATACGAAACGTCAAGGAATCATTTCATTTACACGAGGTTTCCACGGTAGAACATTAATGACGATGACGATGACAAGCAAGGTGAAGCCGTACAAACTTGGTTTTGGTCCTTTTGCCCCTGAGGTATATAAGGCACCTTACCCATATGTGTATCGCCGCCCAAATGGGATGACTGAACAACAATACACTGACATGATCATCGAGCAATTTGAACAATTTCTTCTCGCAGAAGTAGCACCGGAGACAGTCGCTGCTGTTGTAATGGAGCCGGTTCAAGGAGAAGGTGGTTTTATTGTTCCGGATATTCGATTTGTACAACGGGTGAGAGAAATATGTACTCAATATGGGATATTGTTTGTAGCAGATGAAATCCAAACCGGGTTTTTCCGTACCGGTAAATATTTCGCGATTGATCATTTTGAAGTAGTTCCCGATCTTATCACCATCTCAAAATCCATGGGAGCAGGCGTACCGATAAGTGGGGTAATCGGCAAAGCGGAAATTATGGATGCAGCTGATGTTGGTGAAATTGGAGGAACCTATGCGGGAAGTCCGCTTGGCTGCCGAGCTGCGTTGGCGGTTTTAGATATTATTGAAATGGAAAATTTAAATGATCGGGCTCGGTTATTGGGTAATAGAGTAATCGAAAAGATGGAGGAATTGTCATATCGATTTGACTTTATCGGGGATGTCCGAGGACTTGGTGCAATGTGTGCCATGGAAGTCGTTACAGATAAAATAACTAAAAAACCAGATAAACAAGCGGTTTCTCAAATCGTAAAAGAAGCCGAACGACTCGGACTTCTCTTATTAAGTGCCGGTTTGTATGGAAACGTCATCCGAATCCTCATGCCAATTACGATTACAGATGATCAATTAGAAGAAGGATTACAAATTCTAGAGGAAGCAGTGGAAGCAGTCTATCAAAATCATCCTGCTGTATCTGCTAGGAGGTAAGAAATGGACAGAGTCAAACAAAAATATCAAGTTTATCCTATGTTTATTGATGGGCATTGGGTCGGTAACGATTATGAATTTTTTACAGAGATTATCAATCCGGCTACCAAGGAGATTATTGGGGCGGTTCCAACAGGAGGTGCAGTGGAAGCGGAAGAGGCTGTTACAGCTGCGTACAAAGCGTTTAAAACATGGTCGAAAAAAACAGCAGATGAGCGCTATCGTCTATTAATGAAATGGCATCAATTAATGGATGAAAATAAACAAGAAATTGCCAGAATCATGACGTTAGAGCAAGGAAAGCCCTTAACCGAGTCTTTAGGCGAGGTTCAGTATGCTAACAGTTTCGTGTCCTGGTATGCTGAAGAAGGAAAAAGGGTGTATGGAGAAACCATTCCGGCATCCCACCATAACAAAAGAATTCTGATTAGAAAGGAACCTGTTGGGGTGGTAGCAGCGATTACCCCTTGGAATTTTCCGGCAGCGATGATTACTCGAAAAGTGGCCCCAGCCCTTGCCGCTGGCTGCACTTGCGTAATCAAGCCCGCAAACCAGACTCCACTTACAGCTTTAAAAATGGCTGAGTTAGCTCATGAAGCTGGAATTCCTGCAGGAGTTATTAATGTTATCACCGGTAAATCTGCAGAGATTGGGGAGGTTTGGCTGAAGGACCATCGAGTGACGAAAATTACCTTTACCGGATCGACTGAAGTTGGCAAAACATTAATGCGTGGAGCAGCAGAAAATGTTAAGAAAATATCGCTGGAATTAGGTGGAAATGCTCCATTTATAGTGATGGACGATGCAAATTTACGAAAAGCAGCTCAAGGACTAATCCAATCTAAATTCCGTAATGCGGGTCAAACCTGTATTTGTACGAATCGAATTTATGTTCAGGAAAGTATCGCAAATGAATTTATTACTATTTTTCAATTAGAATTAGAAAAGCTCAAGGTGGGAAACGGTCTTAACGAGGGAACCGATATAGGTCCGTTAATTGATCTGGCAGCTCTTTCTAAAGTGGATACATTAGTTAGGGATGCAGTGAATAAAGGGGCAAAGATTCAGTATAGCGGTGAGATGCCAAACGAAAATGATGGTTATTTTTATGTACCAACCATATTGACCAATGTTCACGATGAAATGGAATGTGTGAAGGAGGAAATCTTTGGGCCTCTGGCGCCAATCTCTACTTTTAAAACCGAGGAAGAAGTTATTGAACGGGCAAATCATTCACGTTACGGACTTGCAGCTTATGTCTATACAGAAAACTTAAGTCGTTCTTTTCGGATTACCGAGCAGCTGGAATATGGTATTGTCGGTCTTAATGATGCCCTCCCATCAACTGCCCAAGCTCCATTCGGTGGGTACAAAGAAAGCGGTCTTGGCCGGGAAGGTGGTCATTACGGTATCGAAGAGTTTTTAGAAGTGAAATATATTTCGATTGGTTTAGATTGTTAAAGGTCAAATATGTAATAAAGAGTGTAATCAGAAATGGTTACGCTCTTTTACTTGTGTGCCAGGCATGGGAACTATCTTGGTAATCAAAGTCCGATGTGGGAATAATCATTAAAAGAAGCAGGAGATAATGCTCCTACTTCCTTTGGTTTTTAAGCTGTGAAATTCCCGTCATAGCTTAACATGATCGCAGATTTTACTCCGTTTAAGCTGGAGATGCTATTGATGAAGTTTGTTTCGCCTTCTTTTACACGGATTTCGTAGGTTATTTCATAATCATTTCCTGGCATAATCGATTTCGATTTGATGGAATGTTTTTTTGAATGACCAGAAATGATATGCTCTAATGAATTTTCAATATTTGATTCGCTATATTTAATGACCAATAAATATGGGTTTTCAATTTTAAAATGATTCATAAACAAGACTAACACCATGCCAATTAGAATCGAGCCCATAATCGCAAGTGGAATAAAGCCCGCACCACATAAAATCCCAGAAACAATCGCCCAAAATAGGTAAACAATATCCATTGGATCCTTAATCGGTGTCCGGAAGCGGACGATGGACAAGGCACCAACCATACCAAGCGATAACAGGACGTTCGAAGAAATTCCCAAAATAATCAGCGTTGTAGCCATTGTCATGATAATCAAAGAAATATTAAAGGTGTGCGAATAAATTACACCTGTAAATGTTTTCCTGTAAATAAAATAAATGAATGCACCAATTGCAAATGCTATCAACAGACCCAGAAGGGCATCGATAAAAGAAAAGCTGCTTGTCTTTTCGAGTATGCTTGATTTAAAAATATCGTTAAAATTAATACTTTCCATGCTGTATACCTCCAAAAATGTTAAAGTTTTTGTTATCCATACATTCTGCTAACTTGATATTTTGAGTACGTACCTTTTTTTCGCGATCCGATTTGAAGCAATCGCCGAATCACCTCTGGCAAATATTCATCATATTTTACCTCTAAAATCACGATTTCGGGGTTCGTTTCAACCATTGCTAAATCGGGATTTAGTACATCGTTATTTCGAAAGCTTGTTTTAATCGAGCTGTCAAAAGTAACCCTGACATTGCCATGTTCGTAAATAAATACTTCACGTTCGTAATCTACCACTGTTACGGGTTTAATTTGAAACATCATGATTTGAAAAAATAATTCCTGAATAAGTGGTCTTGAATCATGTTCCATCCAACTGATATCACCGAATCGAATTTTTTCATACTCTTCAGAGGTGATTCTGCATTTATCCTTATAGGTTAAATTATTGCGTTTGCTTTTTTTTCGAGATTTAATAGGTTTGGATTGTAGTCATAGAGCCTGACTCTATATTTATCACGATCTAGCATGCCTTCCTTTTTCTGCTGGAGAATTTTATTTTCAAAATTATCAAAGTAGACACTTCGAATTAAATATTTTCCATCCGTTTTGGCATGGGGATCGGTTTTCATCACATGTTTTAATTTTTCACGTAAGAGATGACAATCCATCTTCGTTATTTCATGCTTTAATTCAGTTCGGCCTTTAATGCCATTTAAACTCATGGCTTTCATTTTCAGCACTCCTTCTCTCTCTCAAGTACCACGTTTCACATTATTAAGGACAAACCTTAAACAAACCTTAAAAGAAAAAAGGAGCAAATTACGTGGAGAGGGTTCCTCTTCTTTTCCTAACGAAATACGTGAATTTGCATAAGTGCAAGGTTTTGGTGTTTTTGAAGATGAAAAAAGCCCAGACCTGATTGATCTGAGCTAATTCCTAAGCTATGTTATTGAGCGGACATAGAGGACCTTATTTTGATAAAATATCCTATTTGCTAGACTTGAGGGGACATAGGATACCTTATTTAGATTAAAAATATATAAAAATGCCAATATATTATCAAATAGAGAACCTGATGTCCGTTTAGCCAATCAAAACAACATTTTTTGTGAAAATAGCGGAACGTATGTCCTCTACCATGTTAAACAAAATAGTCGCTTACGTCCTACAATAGGTAACGGTACTCGTTAACTAAAATGTACTTTCCTTAGATTGGTAATTTAACTATAAAAGTTGTACCTTTTGTTTCATTTCGTTTCGCTTTGATTGATCCATCGTGCTTTTTTACAATCCATTGGGCAATGGATAGACCAAGCCCAACACCACCGGTTTCTCTCGTACGGGCTTTATCTTCTCGGAAGAATCGTTCAAACACATATTGAAGATTTTCTTCTTTAATTCCAATTCCGGTATCCGTTACTTCAAGGACAATTCTATGATCTTCATTGTAAGTTTTGACACCGATGCTATCATTTTCCCCAGTGTACTTTAACGCGTTATCAAGCAGAATCACGAGAAGCTGATGGAGTCGTACTTCATCTGCTTTGATATTCGTTTTACAATTTAAATTGAGCCAAAAATGTTTATCCTGTGACTCGGCAATTTCCATATAGGGTGCACAGAGATTTTCAACAAAGGAATCCACCTGCACCTCTGTTTTCACAAGCTCCGTTTCCGCAGAATCGGCTCTGGCTAAGGTCAACAAATCCGACGTCAGCTTCGATAAGCGCCTTGTTTCAGAAAGACTTAACGCAATATTTTCAAATTTGTTGATAATTTTCGCCTGTGGTTCTGTCAGCAATAGCTCCAATTTATTTTGAATAATCGTTAAAGGTGTTCGTAGTTCGTGAGATGCATTTTCAACAAACTCTGCTTGTTTATTCCAAGAGTGAATAATCGGTTTCATCATCCTTTTTGATAAAATAAAACTTGCTGAAATGGATAAAAGGACAAATATGATGGAACAAACCATGAGCAATCTACCAAAGTTATTGAGAATCGCTTGTTCTGGATCAATGTTCAACAAGAGCTGAGTATAGGCGATTTCATCATTTTTATTGGTATTCTCAACGAGTATATACCTGAAATCACTATCATTAATGGTTATGTTGGTAATCGTGTTAAGCGTATTTTTGTCGAGCTGATATTGGGTAAGATAGTTTTCATAGAATAGTGTTCCGATTTGTTCTTGATTGATAATTTCTCCCTTTTCATTCCAATCAACCACCATAATTCGGGGATTCATATTATCCCTCGGCTTATCTTTTTGTTTATTTGTAAAGTCTGGATTTGGCTGAGCGGATTTTCCATCTAATTGCGGTCCATTCTTTATTTTCTCTTTGAATGCCAATAGCTCTTTGTCGGTTTTGGAAATCAATGTATGCTCAACCTGGCTATAGATGATCACACCAAAAATTGAAAAAATAACGGTGAATGCAATTAAATTCAGCACCATAAATTTTAGTTGTTCTTTTTGGAAAAATCTTCGTTTAACCATTATCGTCACCATTATCTGTCAACATATATCCTAAGCCTCTAAACGTTTTGATATAGTGATCGTATTGAAATTTCTTCAAATTTTTTCGTAAGTTGCTCGCATATACCTCGACCACGGTGGTGGACGTATCTGATTCAAAGCCCCAAATTCGGTCAAAAATTTGTTCCTTCGTCAAAATATTATTTTTATTGTTGAGTAAATACTCAAGCAGATCAAACTGCTTTCCATTCAATTTCACAAGCTCATCGCCTATAGTCACAGTTTTGGTTTTTAAATTCATTTTTAACTCTTTAAAAATCAGCACATTTTCCTTAAACTCCCCACCAGATCTTCGGACAAGGGCTTCTAATCGCAATAATAACTCATCGCGATGAAAGGGTTTCACTAAATAATCATCTGCTCCGACTTTAAAACCTTTAATTTTATCATCAATACCATCCTTCGCCGTGAGCATGATGACAGGGGTAGAAATGCTCTCATTTCGTAACTGCTGGAGTACTTCATAACCGTTCATATGTGGAAGCATGATATCTAAAATAATCACATCGAAAATATTTTGTTGTGCGAGAAATAATCCCTCTTCACCATCAAACGCCTGCTCTGTATCAAACATTGCCTGTGTCATTTCCTTTATTGTATCGGAGAGAAATTGGTCATCCTCAATAATTAATAGTTTCATTCGCCGGACTCCTTTTTACATTCAGCACAACCTGGAATTTTGTCGATTTTGTTAGGTTTGATTATAGGGCTATTTTTCAGATTTGCAAATGAAAAAAATCGGAATGATAGGCGACTCTCTATTCCTATTTGTTTTTTAAGGTTTTGTTAAGGTTCGTCCGTAATAATATGGTCCATGGGCGAGAACGACACCATTTTATAGGGAATTAGATAAAGGAGACTAGCAGAATGAACAAAAAAACAAGTTTTTATAAAGCAGCCGCTACCTCACTTGTATGCACAGCATTTTTATTTGGATGCAGCAATAGTGATAGCGATAGCGAATCAAGTACAACAAGCCTAGTAGCAAAGGCAGAAAATGTAAAAGCGATGACCGCTGACGATATTAATGATAGCATCAGTAAACTTGTAAAGTATGATGAGGACGATGCCTATATCGCTTGGAAAAATGAAAATCCCACCTACATTGAACTAAATGGGACAGAAGCAAACTTTGACACGTCAGCTGCTGTAATTTTTCAAAATAATATCCTTACGATCAAAGCGGGAGGGACGTATGTTTTGAGTGGCAGCTTGGCTGATGGACAAATTGTAGTCGATGCCGAGGACAAGAACACTGTAAGACTTGTATTAAATGGAGTGGAAATTAACAATAATGATTCAGCCGCGATTTTTGTATCCAAGGCAGAGAAAACTGTCATTTCGCTTGAAGGTGGAACTGAAAACCTTCTCTCAGATGGGGGAAATTATGTGTTTGATGATTCATCCACGGATGAACCAAATGCAACACTATTTAGTAAGGACAATTTGACGATAAATGGTGAAGGGAAACTGGTCGTCGATGCTAACTACAATAATGGTATCACCAGTAAAGATGAGCTGAAAATTACCGGTGGGGTCATTCAAATCGATGCCAAAGACGATGGTTTAATGGGAAGAGACATCGTCGCGGTGAAAGAGGGAACAATCACGGTTCATGCTGGTGGGGATGGTGTTAAATCATCGAACGATAAGGATACATCGAAAGGGGCCATTGTCCTTCAAGGTGGTACAATTGACATCACAGCCGTTAATGACGGTGTCCAAGCGGAATCATCACTATGGATTACGGACGGTGCTTACACCATTGCGACGGGTGGCGGAAGTCCAGAAACCATTAAGACAAATGATGATCGAATGGGAATGGGCGGCAAAAATGGAGGGATGAGTAACGGAACGAATACCACAACCTCTACTACCACAACAGATACTACCGAATCAGACAGTGCAAAAGGCTTAAAAGCAACTGTAGATATTGTAATTGGTGGTGGTCAATTCAATCTCGATACTTCTGACGACGCGATCCACAGTAACAAAAACGTGAACATCGTTGAGGGAGAATTGAAAATTGCCAGTGGTGACGATGGAGTTCATGCAGATACATCGGTTATTACATCAGGTGGAACCATTAACGTTACAAAGAGCTATGAAGGAATCGAAGGTAATTCGATTACCATTTTTGATGGGGAAATTAATGTGACAACAAGTGATGATGGAATCAATGTTGGCGGAGGAGCCGACGGATCAGGTATGGATATTCAAGCAACCACCGAAGGTAATTTACTCTCGATCAATGGCGGAAATATTGTTGTTAACGCAAATGGAGATGGGTTAGATGCAAACGGTTCAATTTTAATGACAGCTGGAACAGTCTTTGTAAACGGACCAACTTCATCTGGCAATGGATCACTTGATTATGATTCAAGCTTTGAAATGAATGGTGGGTTATTGATCGCTGCCGGTAGTTCGGGAATGGCACAAGCATCATCCGAACAATCAAGTCAAAATTCGATTCTAATGACATATCCGGAAACCCAGGAAGCGGGAACGGTTGTACATCTTGAGGATAGCGAAGGAAACAATATCGTCACCTTTAAGCCAGCCAAGGACTATCAATCCGTTTTTATTAGCTCTGATAAAATAAAGAAGGATGAGTCCTATACACTATTTTCAGGTGGAACGGTGACTGGTAGTGAATCAAACGGCATATATAAAGATGGTACAACGGAAAAGGGTGGAACAAAAGTCGTAGAATTTACAGTAAGCGATTCTGTTACATGGCTAAATGAATCAGGCGTCACAACTGGCAACAGTGCCGGTGGTGGTCCTGGTGGAATGGGTGGCGGAGCTCCAGACGGTGGTGGCGGTAACCCAGGTGATCGGTTTGCCGATTTAGATGAGGAAACTCGAATAAAAGTCGAAGCCATCATGGAGCAGGAACGTGCAGGAACAATCACACGCGAAGAAGCCCAGACACAGCTTGCTGAATTAGGAGTTGAATTTGGCGGACCTAGACAGTAAAAATAAAATTAATGTAAATGGAAGGTGCATAGGTACCTTCCGTTTTTATTGAGGGGACCAAACTCGAAAATCGATTGAGTTTTAATAAAGGGCCAAACCGAAATCGGTCAATGGAGAAAGTGGTCAATAAAGGGTCTCTATTGACCAAACCGAAGTCGGTTAATGGAGAAAGTGGTCAATAAAGGGCTTCTATCGACCAAACCGAAGTTGAGTTAATGGAGAAAGTGGTCAATAAAGGGTCTCTATCGACCAAAACGGAAGTCGGTGAAAAGAGAAAGTGGTCAATAGGGGGCTTCTATCGACCAAACCGAAGTCGGGTTAATGGAGAAAGTGGTCAATAAAGGGTCTCTATCGACTAAACCGAAGTCGATCGAAAGAAAATGTGGTCAATAGGGGGCTTCTATCGACTAAAACGAAGTCGGTCTAAAGAGAAAGTGGTCAATAGCGAGCCTCTATCGACCAAACCTGGAAGTCGGTCAAAAGAGAAAGTAGTCAATAGGGGGCTTCTATCGACCAAACCTGGAAGTCGGTCAAAAGAGAAAGTGGTCAATACCTGGGCTTCTATCGACCAAAACGGTAGTCGGTCAAAAGAGAAAGTGGTCAATACCTGGGCTTCTATCGACCAAACCGAAGTCAATCAAAAGAGAAAGTGGTCAAAAGCGAGCTTCTATTGACCATAACAGAAGTCAATCGAAAGAGAAAGTAGTCAATAGCAAGCCTCTATCGACCAAAACGGAAGTCGATCGAAAGAGCAACAGGTCAATAAGGGGTTTGTCTAATAAAATGACTAAGTCCTGGTGACCGCCATTCCCACATTCTTCACACTTCGTTTTCATCGCTTGTACTTGTCTCTGAAACTGCTTCTTTCTTAATTTTAAATTCAATACCTCCAAACTCCTGATTTATTTCACTGGCTAATTCATCTAAAAATTCATCAGTTAGCAACGGCTTTTTTTTATTTTCCAAAACGATTCATTTCCTCCTTAAACAAAAATCTTTTTAAGTATGAGTTTATTTATTAATATTGCCTGTGGAGGGGCGAATTAATCTTTATGAATGTATTATTTTCGTGCGAAAAAGGAAAACCCCCACAATATATATTATTGTGAGGGCTCCGGTTTGGAAGCTTCTATATTTTTCTTTTTCCTAAGGCTAATAAAAAAATCATACCGATAATGCAGATTGTTCCAAGCCATTGGTACATTCCAAACGGTTCCTTTAACCAAATAACGGTGGTGAGGACAGCCGCGAGTGGCTCAAGGCTTCCGAGAAGACTCGTTTCTTTTGGTAAGAGGCTTTGCAGGCTTTCGATATAAAACCAAAATGCCAGCATCGTTCCAAATAGGACGATGAAAATCAAATAAAGAAGGGCTTCAAGCGGAAGATGTGTTATTTCTATTCGCCAAATTGGGTGAACAAAACTTAGTGCAGATCCACCCAAAATCATCGCCCAGCCGACGACGACAAGTGAATCGAATTGTTTTAATAATGGAATAGCATTTAATGTATAAAAAGCAAGTGCCAGACCTGAAAGTAGTCCCCAAACAATGGCAGGGGTTGAAACCGAAAAATCATCAAAGGAGCCGTTTGTTAATAAGAAAAAACTTCCAGACAAAGCTAAGGAAACGGTGAAAAAATCTTGACGCGTGAACAGCGATTGCTTTCGTAAAAATTGATAAAGGATAATCATCACGGGTGCCAAATATTGCAATAAAGTCGCAACCGCTGCGTTCCCGTGTTTGATCGATGCCATGTATGTGTATTGCACAGCTAACATACCCAACAATCCGAAAGTTAACAGCTGCAAGGCTGTTTTTTTCTTTTTCCATATTCCAAGAATTTGTGAGCGGTCCTTTTTGAAGTACTGCACCATTAAAAGCAACATTCCAGCTACCAACAATCTCGTTGTTACGAGCCAGTTTACCTCGATTCCAAATTGTTGGAAGAGCTTTTGGGCAGTTGTGCCGCCAACACCCCAAAAGATGGCACCTGTAATAACGAGAATAAATCCTGTTTTTCGATTATGTGTTTTCATAGTCGTTTCTCCATCCGAAATATCATAATAGTGTTATAATAATAGAAATTTGGACGAAAAAATACCGATATTGGAGAGAAAAATATCAGGATATTGAGGTGAATTCGATTGCAAATAAAAAACTTCGCTATCGATCAGAGCTTAAAGGAGCTAACGGAGCATCGTACTGTTGTATTACCGCTTGCATGCTATGAAACAACCATAAATCAAAATGTTCATGGTTATATCCCGCTTCATTGGCATGATGAAATTCAATTTGTCTTCGTGATCAAAGGGGAAGCACTGTTTCAAATTAATGAGGAAAAGTGTGTAGTCCAAGAAGGTGATGGCTTATTTTTGAATAGTGGATGTTTGCACATGGCAGAAGATTACAACGAATCGGATTGCACCTATATTTGTTTAAATGTTACTCCGCACTTTGTTTTATCTCAGGAGCTATATAACACTTATGTCTATCCCTATATTCAAGCTACCAATCAACCATATGTCTATTTAAATTCAAAAGACACATGGGGAAGAAACATTTTAGACTTAATTTTTAAAATCTATCAATTAATTATGGAAAAATACCCATTGTATGAGCTTGATGTCACGGTCCAGCTTGCGTCTATCTGGAAAAGCCTGATTATTCATGGCTTTAAACTCGAATACGCCCAAACAGAAATTGCTAAAAGTCAACGCATGAAGGAAATGCTCCACTGGATTCATCTACACTATCATGAAAAAATTACGTTGGGGGATATTGCACAAGCCGGCCAATTGAGTCGTTCTGAGTGCTGTCGATATTTTAAACGGATGTTAAAAGAAACCCCGATGAACTATGTTACGAACCATCGTATCCATCAAAGCCTTATTCTCTTGCAGCAAGAAACATCCAATGTGACCGAGGTTGCCTATGAGGTTGGATTTAATAGTACGAGCTATTTTATTGATCAATTTCGGAAAATCATGAATATGACACCTTTGGCTTATAAGAAAAGTAAAAGGTGATAAATGGATTTTGTGAGAGAGAGGGTTTAAAAGTAAGAAAAAAGGACTTATGAAAGTCTCATAAGTCCGAAATGCAGTAATTATTTCCTCGCAAACATCACTACAAAGTTAAAATACTTATAAACACAATCGACATCCTGAAATCCACTATCCATTAACCAGTATAATTGGTCTGCTAATGTGGACATTTTGTCTAGCTTAGTTCGTTCATAGGCTGCAGTTACTTGTTCCTGAGTTAGACCACTGTTTTCAATCTTAATGCTCCAATCCTTTTTATAAAGCTCTTCAAGAAATTCAGTTTGTCCTAATACTTGGTCCGCATTGATAAAAACTCCGCCGTCATTAAGCATTGAATAAGCCTGCCGATAAAAATCTTTCTTTTCCATATCAGTTAAGTGGTGGATCGACAAAGAGGAGACGATGATATCAAACTTTTGTTGAAATGGATGTGTTGTATAATCATCCACAATATAATTCACATCTGACAAAGTGGAGAAACGCTGTTTTGCGATTTCAAGCATATTTTCTGATAGATCAATTAGGGTCATGTAGGCATTTGGATATTTTTCTAGAATGTAGGATGAAAATAAACCAGTACCTGCTCCAACATCTAAAACAGCTGGTGTTGAAGTTTTTGAGTTTATAAGGGAAATGGGAATTGAGTAAAAATGATCAAAGCATGGAATCAACTTCCTTCTTTGTTCATCATATTGATTGGCGTGATGATTGAATTTCTCGGCAATAAATGCTCTTGATTGAATTTGTGTCATATTATATCTCCCCTTTGTGTAATTGTTATTTGAATTATACAAAAATTTACATATAATGAAAAATAACAAAAACGTTCATTTTTAATAACAGTTTGTTATTGATTAGAGAGGAGAGCTCGTTTAAATGGAAATCAAATGGATCCAGACGTTCGTCATTGCCGCAAAATATGAAAACTTTCGGAAAGCAGCAGATGAATTGTTTCTAACTCAACCTGCCGTTACGAAGCATATTAAAAGACTAGAAGAGAGCATCGATACATTATTATTTGAAAGAATCGGGACAAAGATATCACTAACTGCTGCGGGTCGTGAATTTCTAATGTTTGCGAGCGAGCTAGTTTCCACATATGAGAAAGGAATGCAAAATTTTGAATCGTGGAAGCAAGGGTTCAACCGAAAACTGATCATTGCGACGGCTCCTCAAATCGCTTCGTCGTTTCTTCCTTCGTTATTGCGGACTTTTACAAAGGGAAATCCTGGGATCGAAGTGATTATCAATGTGCTGAAATCCTATGAAATTGGGGAGGAAGTTAGCGCTGGACGAGCAGATATTGGGTTAACCCGAATTAGACCTGTTCAACTAAGTTTGAAATGCGAGCTTGTACACGAGGAGCCCGTTTTATTTGTGGGACCCCATCATTCAGAGGATGAAGAGAGTGTAACCGAGGAGCAAATTTTGCAGAAATATCGATTGATTACGGATAATCATCCTGACTATTGGGAGCGGTTACTAGCTCAAGTCAAAAAGCACTACCCATTGGTCAAAACGATGACCGTAAATCAGGTAGAGGTATCGAAACGATTCATCGAAGAGGGTCTAGGTGTTTCCTTTTTGCCTGTTTCGATGGTGCAAGAGGATATAGTGGCACACAGATTAATAGATTTAAATCCAGAAAAAATCATTCCTCCAACATCATCAACCTATATCCTATCTAAAATAGAAACAGAAGAAGCCAAGGCCTTTATCCAATATATAAAAGAAGCCATAACAATGCTCTAATCAAGCTACGTTACCACACTAAAGCGATGGGGGACTGTCCCCCATCGCTTTAGTGTGGTAACGTGAAAATTTTCTTTTTTTAAAGGATTTATAAGGTGTTATACAGAAATGAGATTGATAATGTTTTTTTAGAATAACTTAAAGTGTTTTCCTAAGGCGGGAAGTTCATGGACGATATCAGAGAAAGCGGTGTACTAAATGATTGAGTACTATATTGACGGTTCGACGAAGGATCAAATGATCGGAGTTGGGATCGTAAAAGTAAATGAATATGGTTTTATTGAAAAATATCATTTTAACGTTGAGCACATCAATCCTTCTTCAAATATTGCAGAAGGGTACTCTCTAGAAAAGACATTTGAAATGATTAAGCAAAATGACCTCCATAAAAATGAACTCATAGATATATATACTGATTGTCAAAAACTTCATCAAATCCTTCTTTATAATGGAAAAATCGAATTTTCGAATAGCCAATACTTCGCGAAACAGGAAGCTAATCAATACTTCCAACATATTAGAAATCTTTACATCGATTTAATATCCCAATTTTCAAATTACCCGTTATATCATTGAGAAAAGACAAAACAGCCACGGCCTCTTATCAAAATTTATTATCAAGACGAGGCTAAAGATAAAAAGTATCTGCAATATGCTCATGAATTAAGTCGCGAATATATCAAAGAAGAATCTAAATCCATTAGAGTGGAATCTAAACCCATAAAAGAGGAGCATAAACCCATTAAAGATGAATCTAAACCCATTAAAGATGAATCTAAACCCATAAATGTAGCGCTTAAAGCAAAAAGAGAGAATGATACGTGGTACATATTGAATAATAATAAGGTAATAGCAGAAAACAAGCGGCCAATTATTGCGTTGGCACATGCCTTAAGCCAACTAGACCGTAAAACAAACCAAATAAAGCTATGTCACAACTTAACCACTATTGTAAAAAATACAAAGAAAACGAAACTAACGAATGCAACAATGAAAAGCGCAATGAAAATAATTGAAAAATACAGTTTATAATACCAAAAAAGTGCCAGTTTTCGTCAATTAAGATGAAACCTGGCACTTTTTTCTTATTCATATAGTAACGTAAATGCTTTATTTCTCTTTTTCCATCACGGCGAAATAATTTTGTTCATTATCAGCAAAGTTAAAAACTCTGGCACCTGGAAGATGGACAATATCGCCAACTGTTACATCTTTACTTTTGTAATCTTCATATAGTTGGTCGAGATTATCAGTGACAAACATTAACGAAGGAGTATTAAGATTCATATCTGGGTTCATGCTGGCAACGAATTCCTTATTGTGGAGGACAATGCTCGTTTCTGCATTAGGTGAAGGAGCCAATTCGATTGCTTTTATTCCTTCTCCGAGTTCTTGTTCAGAAATCACGTGAAACCCAAATTTTTCTGTCCAAAATTTCGCTGTCTCTTCTTGATTTTGGACATACACCATAACCTGACCCAAATTTGTAATCATTTTATCACTCCAATTCATGTTAGATGTCTTTTAACAAACACTTACAAATTATTATTCCATATGGCCTTTGTATGATTCAAGGGTACTTAGTCTACTTTCTTTAAAAATGGGGACCAAGTTGAAGGACTCTAATGGAATAATCTTGTTATCATTGAGGGAATACGTTCATACAAAAAACGATGACACTAATTTTAGTGTCATCGTTTTTTTTAAGCTTCTGAATCTATATACTTTACGATTCTTTCACATATTTCATGTGTGATAAGGGAATCCTCCATCGATGGACTTGGCATTTTGTTATTTTGGACGCAATCAATGAAATAATCCGTTATCTGATAGAATCCACGTTTATATAGAGTTGGTTCCCAGTCCCCAAATTTCGTGATGCTAGTTTTTTTATTATGATAATGTGTTGTTTCAACTAAGCTGTTTACTACATATTTATCGAGGCCAGTGTGATACTCGATTGTTTCTTCCGTCACACCGCTATTTCGGTTCATTATTCCGATAGCCAAACAGCCTTCACCGATGAGTTGAATCACTAATTGATTCAATTTTTCTCCAGACTTTTGGAACTCAATCTTAACATCCTTAACTTCTGTATCCATTAAAAATCTCAGTGTATCCACTACGTGTACAAAATCATCAATAACAAATCTTCTAACAAAGTCTGGAGCTGCGAACCGATTTTTTTGCATAAGGATGAGATTTGCTTTCCCATGCTGTTTTAGTTCATTCACCATCGGAATAAATCTTCGATTGAAGCCAACCATCGCAATTTTACCACTATGTTTTGCTAGTTTAACGATTTTTTCAGTTTCGAGAAAATTCATTGAGATTGGTTTGTCTATGTAAGTGTTAATACCGTTTTGTAACAATGTTTCTGCTATCTGATAATGCGCGTCTGTTGCAGCACTTAGGATGGCAGCATCGATTCCTAAAGAGATCAGTTCGTCAACAGTCTGAACTTTTTCCTTGATTCGATATTTTTTTGAAAGGGTGTTAAGCGTTTCTTCATTCCTTGTACATAGCACTAGTTCAATTCCTTCTTTTTCCGAAAGGACCGGCAAGTACGCTTTCTTTGCAATATCACCTAAGCCAATGATTCCGATTTTCATATTCGTCACCTCACGACAATGTTAAAACTACAGAAGTTTTTGGAATTCAATGTATTTAGTCATTTTACTACTAATGGCGTTGATTTGAAATGTTTTTAAAATAATAATATGAATATCTGAGATGTAATGTAAAAAAGCACATGGAGTCCCATGTGCCCAAACTACAAAATACAATGATTATTTTCTTAAAACCGGTACCCATATTTCGCTCTTAAATGTACGCGAGCTGGTATCCTTGTGTTCATTCCATAAGATTTCAGGACCTTCGGCAATCTCATAATTAGAAGAAGGAAACCACTCAGAATAGATTCGGCCCCACACATTTTGTAGGGTTTCAGGAAATGGTCCAACGGCTTCAAAAACGGCCCAGGTTGATTTGTTAACCTCCAGTGAAGCGAATTCCTCAGGGCAATCCGAGGAGGTTGACACACCAATATAATGGTCTAACTCACCTTTTTCCTCCATCCGGCCCTCTGAAAAATTGGTGGATGCACTAATGATTCCAATTGGTTCAACATTTGATAATTTTTTTAGCTTATCGATTTTTTCCATCGTTAAACTTGCCCACATTGCTGCAATTTCCGGATTAACGCCGTTGAAGACGATTGGCACTCTTTTCTTAAGCCCTATGATGCGAAAGGCATCTTTTTCGACGATACGATAATTCATTTCTGTTCCTCCTCTAATCGTTAACTGGAAGGTCATTGGTGGAAATGCCTTTAGCTGATGATCGCTATTTCTTGCTTCAGTTGGAGTGATTCCATGCAAGCTCTGAAAGGCTCGGGTAAATGAATCGGCAGAGTTGTAGCCGAATTTTACGGCAACATCAATTACCCTTTTATCGCTATCCTTGAGTTCAAACGCTGCAAGGGTGAGCCGTCTGCGCCGTATATATTCGGACAACGAAATTCCCGCAAGGAAAGAAAACATTCTTTTAAAGTGATATTCTGAGCAACAAGCCAATCTCGCAACCTTTTTATAATCAATACCATCTGTAAGATGATCTTCTATATATAGTAGCGCAGCATTCATGTTCTTTAGCAAATCCATTTAGTCGACCTCCTTCATCAAAAGAATAACAGGTGTTGAATTGATCCATCCGACATTTTGTGCACAAATATGTAGGCTATTATAAATAGAAATTTAGATGATGGATTGGGAATAGTCAACCTGACGTCTGCAATAGGGGAAATTAAAGATAAGTTACTCATGTCTACCTTATAAAATTATGAAATCATTTAATGAAAACAAGTCACCTAATCGCCATATGTATAATTTGTGAAATATATGGTTCGTATGAAAAGTATGATTTATCCTACAAGTAGGAGGCGATTATATTATGATGAATCATGGTAAAATTTTCGGAACAACAAGTGTAGGAGAACGAGGTCAGGTTGTGATTCCGGCCGAAGCACGAGAAGAGCTAAATATTCAACCCGGAGAAAAATTCGTCGTCTTTGGCGATGCGCGTAAAGGCACAGTCATTTTGGTTAAATCTGAAATTATGAACAAGTTTGCAAACTTCTTCTTCAACAAATCAAAACGTTTTGAAAAAATCGCTCAAGAGATTTTTGATAAAACGGAAGAAAAAGAAGACGAAGAGCAAGAGTAATGAGCATTTGTAGAAAAGGAGAAACGGTATGCGTGAAATCGCCCGCTTAATCCGCAACAAGAGATTTCGCAAAACGAGCCTGATGTTCTTTCGTTTTATGCTCCAGTTTTGGTGGCTTGGGAAAACGAAAAGATTTATGTCTCACGAGAAAAAAGAACGAAAGTATCATGATCTTTATCTTTCTCAGGCTAATCAATTTACTGCACTAGCTATAGAAATGGGTGGGCTAATCATCAAGCTTGGCCAATTTGTCAGCTCGCGCGTCGATATTTTACCTAAGGAATATACGGATACACTTTCAAAGCTTCAGGATTCTGTTTCACCGGTAGATACGAAAGCGATTATTCATAGAATAGAGCAAGAACAGTCAAAATCGATTATGGATGTTTTTGCAAGCTTTGATCAAAGCCCTGTTGCTGCTGCATCCTTAGGCCAGGTTCATAAAGCAACCCTTGCCGATGGAACAAAGGTTGCCGTGAAAGTAATGAGACCTGGGATCGAAGAAATTGTTACACTGGACCTAGCAACGTTAAGAGTGTTGATTGCGTTTGCCCGTCGCTTCACCAAAGTAGGAAAGTTTGTAGATTTAAAGGATGTTTATGAGGAATTTGAAGATGTGATCACGCTAGAGCTAGATTATGAGAAGGAAGCACAGCACATTGAAAAGTTTCGTGAAAATTTTACAGGCTTTCCAGGGGTCACGGTCCCGGAGGTTTATGGCGACTACTCATCTAGTAAAATGCTCGTGATGGAATTTATCGATGGAGTAAAAATTAATGAAATTGACGCGCTTGATGAAGCAGGGATCAATAAACATAAACTAGCAAAAATACTCTATCTTTCCTATTTACAGCAATTACTTGAGGATGGTTTTTTCCATGCCGATCCACATCCAGGCAATATTTTAGTTAAAAAAGATGGGACAATTGCTTATATTGATTTTGGGATGGTTGGAAATATCTCTGATTCAATGAAGGAAAATATGTTTAAACTGGCGATGTCGGTCTATTTAAAGGATAGCAATGGGGTCGTTGATTCGCTTGATGACCTTGGCTTTTTAAGAAAGCACGCCGATAAAGCTGCTTTAGGTAAAAATGTTAAGGTTTTACTAGAAAACTTCACTGGTAATGGCTTTGATGTGAAAAAGCTCAATAATGACGATTTCCTTGAGGAAATGCGAGATTTCCTTTATCAGCAGCCGTTTCAAATTCCATCTCGAACAACCTTTTTAGGCAAGGCCATCATTACAGTGTTTAGTATTTGTATGGGCTTGGATTCCAAGTTTGATTTAATCTCTTTGGCAAAACCATACGTCGAGGATATGATGAAAAGTGAGGGAAGCAACGTCGGTAAGGATACGATTTTGGATGAAGTAAAGGATACGGTATTGAAAATTCTCCCTACTTCGAAGAAAATCTTTTCTGCGATTGATCAACTGGAATCCGGCGAGCTACGTGTCCGTCCTTCGGTTGCCTTTGAGAACAAAATCATGGCGCAACAAGATGCTAATAATAAAAAGCTCATCTTTGCTATTTTTGGAATGGGCCTCGTTATCGCCGGAACCCAGGTGCTTGACTACAGATTTGATATTGGCGTTGGTCTAATGGTCTTCGGTTCGTTGATCACCCTCGTTCAGGCGATGCGGAAAACGCAGACGAGACGGAGAAGAAGAGCACCCCATGGAAAAATGGTAATGAAATAAAAGTTTTATAGATTGTTATTCTCGGAAAAACTGCTCAGAAAACGGGGCAGTTTTTTCTTTATGCTGAACGCCGTTAGGATCTCCTAACATTGAGTTAACTCTTACGGACACAAAATGGAATACATTCAAGAATAATATAAGTGCAATTTAAACGTCTACCCATCATGGTTAGATGTTTTTTGTGTGGGGAACATTAAAGGGTCTCATCCATTTAAGAAAGATTTACTAAAGAAAAGACTTGAGGGTGAAATAAAAGTGGGAAGAGTGGAAAATAGGCAACAACGAAAATCATCAAAGAATATATGGAAGCACTTGCGAACAATCCCTATCAAAAAGGTATTAATCGCTGGCGCGGCAATCATCATGATTGGATTACTTGTCGTGAATCTTTTTATTTGGACCAGTGATGTTAGTAAATTAGATAAACCAGCGCCGCAGCCCACCATTATTTATGATAAAAATGGTCGTATTGCGAGTAAAATTGCCTCTTCGAACATAGAAGGTATTAATATTAATCAAATACCAAAACATATGATTTATGCTGTCGTGGCAACAGAGGATCAGCAGTTTTATAAGCATAATGGAGTTAATTATCTCGGCATTGTACGTGCTTTGACTCAGAACATGATAAGTGGTGAAGTTGTCGCAGGAGGCAGCACCATCACACAGCAGCTTGCAAAAAACGCTTTTTTAACGCATGAACGAACATATACAAGGAAAATAAAAGAACTCATTTTAACGAAGAAAATTGAACGAACCTATTCAAAGGAAGAAATACTGGAACGATACTTAAACCAGATTTATTTTGGCGAAGGGGCATGGGGTATTCAGACTGCAGCCAGAACCTATTTTGGTAAAGATGCGAATGAATTGACAATCGGTGAGTCTGCGATGCTGGCCGGATTAATCAAAGCACCATCAGTATTGTCTCCTGTTAAAAAAATGGAAAAGTCGATCGAACGAAGAAATCTAGTCTTGTCCTTAATGGAGAAGGAAGGCTATATTACGCAAAAGGATGTTGAACAGGCAAAAGCAGAAACGGTGGTCCTAAAAGGAAAAGCGAATGATGAATATAAAGGAAAATATCCACATTACGTCGATTATATTATTGAAGAAGCCATCAAAAAATATGGTCTTACAGAAAATGAGATCCTTTCAGGTGGACTTCATATTTACACTGAATTAAATCCAACCATTCAAACTTCAGCCGAGCAGGTGTATCAGAACGAAGAAATGTTTCCAGTTAGTACACCAGATCAATTGGTGCAGAGCGGGGCTGTTTTTATTAATCCTTCAACAGGAGGAATCAACGCTTTAGTTGGCGGGAGAGGAGAGCATGTTTTTCGCGGCTTTAATCATGCGACTCAACTGAAGCGTCAGCCGGGATCTACGATGAAGCCATTGGCTGTTTATACTCCAGCATTGGAACAAGGATATGAAATTTTCGATAAGCTGAAGGATTCTCCACTAGATATTAATGGATATAGGCCTATGAATTATGACCGGACGTTCAGCGGTGAGGTGACAATGTATGAAGCATTGATCAAATCCTTAAACGTACCGCCAGTATGGTTGTTACAGCAAATGGGCTTGAATGCGGGGACCAGTGCCGTTGAGCGCTTTGGAATATCGTTAACGGAGGAAGACTACACCCCTAGTTTAGCTCTAGGTGGAATGAGTGAGGGAGTGTCGCCGTTATTGATGGCACAAGCGTTTTCTGCTTTCCCGAATAACGGAGAAATGGTCGCCGCGCATTCCATTGTAAAAATTGAAGATGCTGATCGCGAAGTCATCGCGAAATGGAAGCAAACAGCTACAAAAGTAACAGAACCGAACGTGGCCCAAAAAATGACCTATATGCTAAAAGGGGTCGTCGAAGAAGGTACTGGTAAGAGCGCGAAAGTTCAAGGGTTAGAAATAGCCGGAAAGACCGGCACGACCGAGCTTCCTTTTGCCAATACAAGTGGGACAAAGGACCATTGGTTTGTCGGCTATTCTCCAGAAGTTGTTGGCGCAGTTTGGTTAGGCTATGATCAGACGGATGAAAATCACTATTTGTCTGGATCAAGTGGAGCAACAGTGACAAAGATTTTTAAAGAAGTTATGACAGGATCAATGTCGGAATTCTCTAAAGAGAAATTTGATTTGTCACTGGTAGAAAAGCAAATCCAAGCTCGTTTGAAGGAAGAAGAAAAGAATCGTAAAAAGGAAAATGAGAAGAATAGAGAAGACGAAGATTCGAAGGATGACAAAAAAGAAAAAGAGTATGAAAAAGGTCGACAAAAAGAAGAGAAGAAGCACGACAAAGAAAAAGGCAAAGGAAAACAGGATGACTAAACAAAAGCACAATCCACATAGTTGGGATTGTGCTTTCATGTTGTTTAGGTAGGTTTCAATTATCACTCGGAATGTGACAGAAATATATCATCGGCTAATAGAACACAAGAATGTTCTAATAAAAGGCGGTAATCATCTAATAGAACGAGAAAATTATCTAATAAAACCCAGAAATCGGCTAATAAGAAGCAAGAATCAGCAAATTAACCCTGAAAACCCAATACGCAGGATTTGTAACCAAGCCTTACGAATCTATTTTCATCTCACCTTTAGGTGTGCCTCTTAGCTTCACTGTTTTTAATAAAAAGATTGCTGTCATCAGGAGCGAAATGCCCCCAAATAAGACGCTCATTAGCTGTAAGCCCATTAAATCTAGCAGGAATCCAGTAATCAATAAGACGATTTGGAAGGTGACCCGATCGAGCATATTGCGAAACGAAAAGAACCGCCCATGAAATTCCTTTGGTACCATTGTTTGAAAAATCGTGGCAGCAGTTGGAAAGAAAGAGCCCACGGATAAGCCAAACAGTACAAACGCCAACAAGGTGACAACCTGGCTTTCGGCAAAGAAAAGCATCATTTGTGATATTCCGATGCAAATGGCCGTCCCAAACAAAATAACGTATTCCGAAACGTTATCACTAATTTTTTTAATAAAAAATGCCCCAATCATAAAGGCAATTCCTTCTGTTGTGTAAATCAAGCCTTTAATCGCAGCGCTATCCTGTATTTCGCTAATATTGATAATAACAAGGTTAATGCCACCTAAAAACAGACATGGGACAAGTGTCATAATTAGCGTCATATAGACAACTGGGAGGCGCTTAATGATCGGAAAGACATCCTTAAAGCTCGTTTTAGTTGCTTTTTCCTTTACAGTTGGCAATTTATCATTCTGGTCTTCGATATTTAAGAACATGGTCAAAATAAATAAACCAAGATATGCCACTAGGGAGGTTACATAGACGATAGACAGTGGTACGATGACTAACAATAGTCCCGCAAGAGCTGTTCCGGCAATCCGCGATAAGGTTGAAACGTTCATATGAATCCCGTTCATTTGAATCAAGTCCTTATCGGCGACAACGAGAGGAATCGCTGCTTGCAGCGCAGGAAAATAGAAGGCTGCTGAGATTTGCAGTAAAACGAGAAAAACAATCATCCACCAAATCGACCCAGGTTGCCAAAGCAATTAGCATGAAGATGACACTAATCATTCGAATAAAGCCAGCTATAAGCATGACGGTTTTTTTATTTGTTTGATCTGTCATTCGGCCAGCATATGGACCGACAATAATTCCTGCTAACAATCCAGGTACAGAGGAGTAACGATTTTAAGAAATCAGAAGGTATTTTCTCTTGCATAAACTCTAAATTCCCAATTATTCCAAGCCAAAGTCCGACCCAGGCTATAAATTCTCCTATTAATATAATCCAAACATTTCTGTTACGCAGCATGTGTTGTGCCTCTCATTCTTTTTCGATTACTTAGCAATATTACTATAATAATTGAATAAGTGTTATGTTGAAAGGGGATTAATGAAAATAATTATCATTTAAATTAAATATCAGAAAAAATAGAAATTTTAGAAAATAATATTTCCAGAAGAACAAAATTGTAATAAGATTTACTTATAAATAGGCTATGTTAAAGAATTTATGTTATGTGAACGTTCTGTTGATTGGAGTGGAAAGGGAGCACCTGGAGCGGAAATCAACAGACAAATTTAACAGTGCCTATAATATAAAAGGGGGGATTTTATTGGTTTGGCTTTTTACACTTTTAATTTTCATTTCATTTATTATGGGATTACTAAATGCTCCATCTTGGATCATGTTTATAGTATTTATTATTTTCATCGCGGCTGTCATGTATATGACATTGTATCCGGCGCTCTATGAAAAAAATATCGATAAAATAATGAACTACCTAAAGAAATCAAAGAACGAACACAACCAATTTTTGTTCCATTTGTACTGTGGTAATTTGGCAGAAGCTGAGAAGGCTGTTAAAACAATCAAAAATGAACAACTCCAACATTTCGCTAATATGGCACTACTTATCAATCAAAATAAACTTACCGAAGCGAAAAAGTATCTCCCAAAGTTAATGGATAACGAATTCAAATCATACTATTGCGCAATGTTAGCATTAAAAGATAATGATCTTACAACGTTTGAAGAGAATCTAGCTAACATTAAGGATCCGCTACACCGTTCCTATCTTGATATTGAAAAGCTAATGCATTCTGGAAAAAAACAAGAGGCATTCGCTATGCTTGAAGAACAAATAAGGAAGTTAAGAGGCTTGAAACTATTATCAGCCGTTCAGTATAAAAAAGAAATGGAACAAAAGGTAGCATAATAGAGATGCTTACGAATGAGGCTCACGTGAAAAAATCCCAAAAAAAGGCACCGACCAAGTTTTAATTGGAAGGTGCCTTTTCATGTTAATTGGGATGCGATTACATATGCACGCTCCCATTAGAAGTTAAAGAAATAGAGCCAATCGCTCACAATTCCTAAAAAAATCAATTAGTATCAGCCCCACCTACGCTGAATACCCTGATGACCACCGATGTCATCCTTCCCACTATTAGTATATTTGAAAACGCTTTCATAATCAAGTGATTCTGATGAAAATAAAGCCAAATTGCCAGAAATTCGTTCGACAGAAAGGAACAAATTAGCATGCTTAAGGTCGAAACTGATGAAGGGGAGTATCAGTTTTATATAAGGGGATAGAGCAAGGAACCCTGATAAAACGCAAGCTGTTTGCTGTTCTTGGTTGATCAGGGTTTCAGTTGGGAGATGAGGTTATTAAAGCGACGTGTTTAATATCTTTTTCTTTTTGAGGAGCCTGGGATCCCTATTTCTTCTCTGTATTTTGCAACGGTTCGGCGTGAAATAAGAATTCCGTACTTTTCTAAAAGTAGCACTAGCTGTTGATCGGAATAGGGTTTTAACCTATTTTCCTTTTCGACTAATGCTCTGATTTTCTCTTTAATACAAGTAGAGGATTCTGTTTCTAGTCCATTGGTGGTGTTCAGCCCACTCGTAAACAAGCTGCGTAGTAAAAAGATTCCGTGTGGTGTTTGAATATATTTATTGCTGGTTGCCCGGCTAATCGTTGATTCATGATAACCTAATTGCTCTGAAATATCCTTTAATGTCATTGGTTTTAATCCGCTTAACCCCATTTTAAAAAAGTCAGATTGTTTTGCAACGATTACCTGAGTTACTTTAAGAAGTGTACGATTTCTTTGGGTCAGGCTATTCATTAATATCATGGCTTCATGATATTTTTCCTTTAAAAAATCATTCGCGCCGTCCATTTCACTAGAATTCAAACCATAATATTGGTTAATCTTGAGTTCAGGTATTAAATTGTCATTTACGATGATTTTATAGTCATCGTTAAGTCTTTTTACGGTTATGTCTGGAGTCACGTAATGAGTCATTTCATAATTGAATTCACTACATGGACGTGGGTTAAGCGTCTTGATGAAATCCTCCGCCTCCTGCACCTTATGAATGTCAACACTTAGAGATTTTGCGATTTTTCGATAATTCTTTGAGGCTAGATCGTCTAGGTGATTTTTTACGATAGGAGCAGCTAATGGATGAGCATCACATCGTTTGCTAATTTGCAGAAGTAGACATTGTGGTAAATTTCTAGTTCCTACTCCAATTGGGTCAAGTGATTGAAGAATACCGATAACCTGTTCCATTTCTGATAAAGAAACCTCGAAAATTCTCGCAGCAATGGCAGGTTCTATTTCTAAATATCCAAGATGATTAATATTTCCTATTAAAAAAGAAAGCATCTTTTCTTTTGTAGGATCCATGTCAGGCAACATCATAACTTGTTCCATTAAATGCTGTTCAAGTGAAGTTTGTTGGGTAGCGTAGTGTAGGATAGGATCAAATTTCTGATTTTGATTAGCTGTATTTTTAGTTTGATGAAGTCCAGCAATAGAAATCCAACGTTCCTTAACCTCTAAGACAGGATTTTCAACAACCTGTTGCTGAAGATAATCGACGAGCTCAAATGTTGAATATTGAAGGATATTTATTGATTGGCTCAATTCTTGAGTCAATGTCAGATTCTGTGTTTGTTTTTGTGATAATTCCATTCTTAAATTCATTTACCTCACCTATTCTTTTGATCATTTTGTCGAAATTATTTGAATCATGCTATTGACTTAATCTTACCCGTAATTGTGGCGGATTCAAGTGTGATGTTAGGAAATCTAACATTGTAAATAGTGGCGCAAGAAAAGCCTCCACTGCAAAATGCATGGAGGCTTCGGATATTTAATCTCGATATTTCTTCATTTTCCGAACAACAGAGGGCTGGCTGATTCCGAGCAGTTTAGCCATATCATAACTTGACTTACATTGCTTAGCCGCCTTCGTAAATAAAAGTTTCTCAACCTTTTCCAGAACGGTCTTCAAATCAAATTCATCGCCAATAACTTGTTCGAGCTCAGATCCTGTGGCACCATCAGGTTCCCGGTCTCCAATAATGGAAGAAGGGAGGGTAGAAGGGAAAATAATATTTTCCTCAGTTGTTAGAACAAGTCGCTCAATAATATTTTCCAGTTCACGGACATTTCCTGGCCAACTATATTGAATGAGTATTTCATAGGTGGAGGCATGGAGACGTTTCCTCGTTCCGTATTTGTTATTTATTAGTTCGAGATAGTGATTTATTAAGAAGGTTATGTCCTCTTTTCGCTCCCGTAACGGTGGGATTTGGAGCGGAATCACGTTCAGACGGTAATATAAATCTAGTCGGAAGGTACCTGTTTGGACCATTTCCTCTAAATTTTGATTGGTTGCTGTAACAAGGCGAAAATCAACATGGCGTTCGCGATTGCCACCAAGTCTCATAAACTTCTTTTCCTGCAGTACCTTTAAAAGTTTAACCTGCATGGCTAACGGGAGTTCACCTATTTCATCCAAAAAAAGTGTTCCATTGTGCGCTTGCTCAATGAGCCCTTGTTTTCCTTGCCTTTGGGCACCAGTAAAAGTTCCTGTTTCATAACCAAACATTTCTGATTCGAACAACGTTTCAGGAATGGTGCTACAGTTGACTTCAATAAACGGTTCTTTATGACGCCCGCTTTGGTTGTGAAGCTGGCGAGCGAACATACTTTTACCAACCCCAGATTCCCCTAATAGCAACACTGTCGCGTCCGTTTCGGCGACCCGCTGAATCGTTTTGACTACTTGATCCATTTCCTTATTACGGTACAGGATGCCAACTTCTTTGCCACGGAGCTCCTCGACTTCAGTCTGGTATCCTTTTAATTTTCGTTCTAATTGTTCATACCGATCCTGTAAATTACTAATCTCTGTTTGGTCTTGTGAATAGCTGAGAACAAATAGGAGCTTACCATTTTGATCAAATAACGGATAGCCGGTTGTCATGATGATTTTTCCAGGTACGTGTATTTTGCATGATTTCCATTTTCTTTTTTCTCTTAACACCATCACAGTAATTGAAGGGGTAAGCACGCCTTCATCTTGAAGCTGATAAACGGTTTTTCCTTTATATTGTTCCGGAGTAATCCCATATATCGACCAATGGATTGGGTTGGAATGGACAATGTAGCCCAAGGCATCAGCAATCGTAATATTATTATTCGAAGTTTCAATAATCAGGTCCAAAAGCATTTTATCAACAGATTTTTGCAAATTTACCACTCCTTTTTTCTTGAAAATAATATTATTCCCGATGTGGTGATTCAAATATAAATCATAAAAGGGTTTACAATCAAGAAATGAATCACAAAAGTAGTAAAATGATTCATTTTTGAATCATTTTCGAGTTCATCCACCTTAAAAACCCTGATTTTACAGCAAATCAACTTTGGCATGATGTTTGCTAGTAAGTTAGTAAAGGCAAACAAATACAAGAAAGGTCGTGTCGTATATGTTAAAAGATGTTACATTAGCTCAGGAATTAGTTGAATTAGATAAAAAGCACTTTATGCATCCCACATCCTCAATCGCTCAACAACAGGAACACGGACCAAGCTTTATTTTTACTGAAGGAAAAGGCGTGTTCTTAACCGATATTTCAGGAAAAAAAGTGATCGATGGAATGTCCTCGCTTTGGAATGTCAACATTGGCCATGGAAATAAGGAGCTCGCTCAGGTGGCATATGACCAAATGGCAAAGCTCGCATTCAATTCTTGCTTTTCAACTCTCAGTAATGAGCCAGCGATTCGCCTAGCAGCAAAGATCGCTTCTCTAGCACCTGGTGATCTAAACGCTGTGTTCTTTACATCTGGTGGTTCAGAGTCAAATGATACGGCATTTAAACTAGCGCGCCATTATTGGATTTTAAAGGGTCAACCAAACCGCCAAAAAATTATCTCTCGTCAAAAGTCCTATCACGGTGTGGCAATGGGGGCAACAAGTGCTACAGGATTAAAGCCATTCCGAGATTTCACTAATTCATTAGCGCCGGATTTCTATTATGTTGATGGTTCCTCGATAGAGGCATTGAGACAAGCGATTGAACTAGAGGGACCTGAAACAATCGCCGCCTTCATTACAGAGCCTGTCCAAGGAGCCGGTGGAGTCAATATAGCACCTGAAGGCTATCTGCAAGGGGTTCGAAGCATTTGTGATGAATACGGAATTTTAATGATTACAGATGAAGTCATTACCGGATTTGGCCGAACTGGCACGTTTTTCGGAATCGAGCACTACGGAATCGTTCCCGATATGATGAGCTTTGCTAAAGGGGTTACGAGTGGATACTCACAGCTGGGTGGCGTTGTGTTATCCGATAAAATGCACCAGGATTTCATTCAGCTTTCGAAGGATACTCTGCTCCATGGCTACACTTACAGCGGACATCCAACTGCCTGTGCTGTTGCTTTGAAAAATATTGAAATTATCGAACGCGACAATCTGGTTGAAAACTCCAAAAATATGGGGGCGGAAATGCTGAAGGGCTTCCAGTACCTTCAAGAAAAGCATTCCATTGTCGGAGATGTGAGAGCACTTGGTTTAATGGGTGGCATTCAACTCGTGAAGGATAAGGAGACAGGTGAAGGCTTTGAAAAGATTCTTTCTCCAAAAATCGTATCAGAAGCTGCAAAACGAGGTCTAATCATCCGTGCTGTAACCTTTGACCAGGACACACTCGTGTTTGCCCCACCGTTAATCATTTCGAAAGAAGAAATCGCACAAATGATTGAAATATTAGATGAAACGTTAACAGCGGTAGAGCAAGAGCTAGCTAAAGGATCCCTGTCGCTCTAAAGCTTTTTCAGAAGATTACATCCAAACCTTGAGGGTAAATGCTTTTCAATACGCTCGAGTTTTAAAAATGTCAGATATTTTTAGATTAATTGTCCCATTGTCTATTAAAATAGCTATTTTCTCTTGAAAATATATAAATTTTTGTGAAGAAAACGGCTTTTTTAAGAAATAAAGTTGATTTTTAAAAAAGATGAGAGTGTTTTATGCACGTTATCTAGTCGATATGCACGTCTATATGTGGATATGATACAAGTTCAAAAATATATGATACAACTTTTCAAATATATGCACGACTTTTGAAATTTATGATATAACTTTTGAAATTTATGCACATTTAGATGTGAATATGCACGCCAAAGTGGAAATATGCACGTTTAGATGTAACCATGGACACCAAAGTGGAAGGCAGTCGCGTCTTTTAGCTGATGCTTCGGCCCGAATAGGTTCCTTATTGAATTAGCTTCAATCAAATAGACTTCTCCAAATAAAAAACCAAGGAGTGTTGACCATGATTATTGGAATCCCTACGGAAATTAAAAATAATGAAAATCGTGTTGGTATTACCCCAGCCGGTGTTACAGACTTCGTGAAAAATGGGCATGAAATTTGGATTGAGACTGGAGCCGGTACGGGAAGTGGCTTTAGCGATCAGGATTATATCAAAGTTGGTGCGAAAATCGTACCATCAGCATCCGAAGTATGGAGTGCAGATATGGTGATGAAAGTAAAAGAGCCGTTGCCTTCAGAGTATCAATATTTTCGCAAAGGCTTGATCCTCTTCACCTACTTACATCTTGCACCAGAACCAGAATTGACACAGGCGCTAATAGATAGCAATGTAGTAGCCATTGCCTATGAAACAGTACAGCTTGATAATGGGGCACTTCCATTACTAACACCGATGAGTGAGGTTGCTGGTCGAATGGCCGTTCAAATCGGAGCGCAGTATCTTGAAAAGCATAAAGGTGGAAAAGGGATTTTGTTAGGTGGTGTACCAGGGGTAGAGCCTGCTGAAGTCACGATTATTGGCGGTGGAATTGTGGGAACGAATGCTGCAAAGATGGCGATTGGCTTAGGTGCAAAGGTTACGATTCTTGATACGAATGTGGACCGACTTCGCCAGCTTGATGATTTGTTCCAAGGAAAGCTAAACACACTCATGTCCAATAGCTATAATATCGCTGCCGCTGTTAAAAAAGCGGACCTGCTTATCGGCGCGGTTCTCATTCTGGGTGCACGCGCACCGCGAATAGTTACGGAAGACATGATTAAAACGATGCAATCAGGCTCAGTCGTTGTGGATGTAGCGATCGACCAAGGTGGATCAATCGAGACAATTGATCATATTACAACCCATAGTGAGCCTACCTATGAAAAGTTCGGTGTGATCCACTATGCAGTTGCGAATATTCCTGGGGCTGTCGCTCGAACATCAACGATCGCGCTAACGAATGTGACTGTTCCGTACGGAGTTCAAATCGCAAATAAAGGGTACGTTGATGCCGCAAAGGATAATCCAGCCATCGCCAAAGGAATCAATGTTCTCAATGGGAATGTTACTTATGAATCTGTCGCAAAAGCACATGGATATCCATATATTCCAGTTGAGAGCATTTTTTCAAAAAAAATTGTGAATGTATAAGTGCAAGGCGTAAGTAAGTGAATCCTTACTTACGCCATATTCCCCACCCTGAATATCTTTAAAAAAAGAAAAACTATTAAGAGAGGAAATTTGATGAATAGACCACGTTTATGGACGAAGGATTTCTTGATTAATTCATTAACAAATTTCTTTATTTACTTAACTTACTATTTGTTAATGATGGTCATGACTGTATTTGCTGTCAAATATTTTGCAGCCTCACCAAGTCAGGCAGGGCTAGCATCAGGAATTTTCATCGTCGGGGCCCTTGTTGGCCGATTGTTTGCAGGAAAATTGATCGAGATTGTCGGCATGAAGAGAATGCTGTATATAGGACTTACTTTATTCTTAATTACTACCTTATTATATTTTGTCGTTAATAGTTTGGCATTTTTGTTTGTTGTTCGCTTTTTACACGGAGCAGGATTTGGTGTGGCTTCTACAGCTACTGGTACCATTATCTCGTTGATTATCCCAGACGAACGGCGCGGTGAAGGGACAGGCTATTATGCGATGAGCACCACACTCGCCTCAGCGATTGGTCCTTTTATCGGGATGTACCTATCACGATTTGACCAATTTAATCTGATTTTCATCATGTGTACCGCCGTCTTACTAATTTGTTTTCTCTCCTCTTTTTTCTTAAAAGTACCGAAGCTTCCGAAATCAAATGAATATATTGTCAACTTGAAGAGTTTCCAATTGACTAATTTCATTGAACCAAAAGCATTGCCGATTGCCCTTATCAGTGTGTTGATGGGCTTTAGCTACTCAGCAGTTCTAAGCTTTTTAACCTCTTATACATTTGAGATTGGGCTGGTTGAGGCCGGCAGCTTTTTCTTCATCGTTTATGCGTTATTCATTTTAATTTCTAGACCATTTACTGGCCTTTGGTTTGATAAAAAGGGTGAAAACTTTGTGATGTACCCAGCCTTCGTTATTTTTTCAATTGGTTTATGGATTTTAAGCCAGGCACAACATGGTTTGCTTTTATTAATCGCCGCAGCCTTGATTGGAATAGGGTTTGGTACGTTTATGTCTAGTGCCCAAGCAATATCTGTCAAAGTAGCCCCACGACAACGGATCGGCTTAGCGACCTCGACATTCTTTGTCTTTATCGATGGAGGAATTGGCTTTGGTCCATATTTGTTAGGCTTCTTTATTCCACTGGTCGGGTTGAGAGGGATTTATGTCATTGCTGCCATAGTTGGATTTGCTTGTACCTTCTTATACTTTACACTTCATGGAAGAAAGTCCGAGCGAAAGGACGGCGTTCCACACATTACGATGAGACAAAGTTGAATTTGTAAGATAATCTCACTGAAAATATCTGTTAGATTATCTAACATGTAATTGGAATAATTTGAATATTCGTGATAACCTCGAAAAAGTAAGAGCTAGGGCATATTTTGTAGAATAAGATAAACAGCAATTTAAGTAGATTTGAAGTCTATAATCCTATGTTACAAAAGAATCTATCAACAATTGATAAACAATCTTACATGAATGACTGTAAACATTCGTGTTAGTAAAAACATTTATTGGGGGAATGGAAATGAAAAAAGTATTGAATTTGTTTTTGTTGGTCACGTTATTGGCGGGGATTCTGGCTGGATGTGGCGGAAGTAGTGAAAAAAGCTCAACCAGCGCATCCGCGGATAAAAAAGATACGCTACAAAAGGCGAAAGAAAAAGGGGTATTGGTGGTAGGATCCTCAAATGATGCGCCATTTGCCTATATTGACAAGGACACAAAGGAATTTACAGGGATTGATGCGGAGATCATTAAGGAAGTCGCCAAGCGTTTAGGGATTCCTAAGGTTGAAATGAAAGAAGTTAAGTTTGAGAATCTATTACTAGAGTTGAACAATGGTAGCATTGATATGGTCACAGATGGAATGTACCGCAAGCCTGAACGAGAGAAAATCGCTCTTTTCACAGATATTTGGTACCAACAGGGTGAAGCATTAGTCGTTCCAAAAGATTCAACAATTAAGGGAATTGAAGATTTGAAAGGGAAAAAAGTTGGGGCACAAAAAGGGGTAACCTTTTTAGAACTGGCTCAAAATCTTCAAAAAGAAGGCAAAATTGGCAGTGTTGAAATTTATGGGTCATCAGCTGATCTACTGTTAGCAGCGAATACGGGCAAAATCGATGCAACGTTAACAGATGGTGTGGTCGCAGCTTACACGATTAAACAGGATCCAACCTTAAGTCTAAAAATCGTTTCACCATATAAAGCGCAAGCAACAGGAAAGATTGCCGCATCAGCTCGCAAAGAGGACAAGACATTGGTTGAAGCGGTTAACAAGGAAATGGCGAAAATGAAGGAAGACGGCTTTATTTTAGAAGTATTGAAAAAGTATGGGTTAAATGAAGATTATGTCTATGAGGAAAAAGAATAACTTTGGTAAAACCATCAGTATAGTTGGATAAACTGAAAAGAGGTGTTTCAAATGAATGTTATTGAAAATTTGGATTTCACGACGGCATCGGCAGATCTTCTGCCGATCCTGGTTGAAGGAATGTGGATTGCGATTAAAGCAACAATCAGCGGTTTTGCCTTAGCGATAGTGCTCGGAGTGTTCATTGCGCTTGGGCGGATTTCAAAATCAAAACTATTAAACGGTATACTAGTATTTTTTCTAGAAATTGTTCGCGGAACCCCACTGCTCGTACAACTTGTTTATATGTACTATGTTGTCCCGTTATTGATTGAGCTATTTGTTCAAGTTTGGAACCCGGAATTTCAGTTTACAATTAGTCCATTTATGGCTGGGATGTTAGGGCTCGGAATTAACTACGGTTCCTATTTATCAGAAGTAATACGGTCATCCATTTTATCGGTCGACAAAGGTCAAAACGAAGCAGCCCTGGCACTAGGCTATACAAAACGTCAATCGATGTGGTCCATCATTATGCCGCAAGCAACCAGATCTTCTATTCCTGTCTTAGGCAATTATCTAGTCATGATGATAAAGGATACTTCTTTGTTAGCTTTTATCACAGTTAATGAATTACTCCTACGAACACAATCCTACGCTTCTCAGACATTTTTAACAATCGAATCCTATACACTTTTAGCACTAGCTTATTTAATAATTAGTTTACCAATGGCACAAATTATACGATTGCTGGAACGGAGGTTATTAAAACATGCATGAGGTGATGATCGAGGTTACAGAATTGCACAAGTCGTTTGGGAAAAATGAGATTTTAAAAGGAATCGACTTTAAGGTTACAAAAGGCGAAAAGGTGGTCATCATCGGGCCATCCGGTTCAGGGAAATCGACTTTGCTCAGGTGTCTGAATTTTCTTGAAACACCTTCGACGGGCTTTGTGAAGGTCGAGGGCGAGTATTTCGTGGAACCATCGAAAAAATATAATGAAAAGCACGTCGCAAAATTAAGAACAGAGATTGGCATGGTCTTTCAAAGATTTAATCTTTTCCCAACCATGACTGCATTAGAAAATGTCATGGCCGCTCAAATGAAAATCCGGAAAAAGTCGAAGGAGGAAGCTCGGAAAACAGCGGAGCGCTATTTGCGAAAGGTTGGATTAATTGATCGAATGAATCATTATCCAAGTCAGCTTTCAGGAGGACAGCAGCAACGTGTAGCGATTGCAAGAGCCCTTGCAATGGAACCAAAGGTGATGTTGTTTGATGAAGCGACCTCGGCTCTTGATCCTGAACTTGTTGGGGAAGTATTAAATGTTATGAAGGAGCTTGCAGAAGAAGGCATGACCATGGTCATCGTGACACACGAAATGAAATTTGCTGAGGATATCGGAGATCGCATCATTTTTATGGACAAGGGGATTATCGTAGAAGAAGGTCATCCAAAGCAATTGTTCCACCACCCTAAGCATGAACGGACCCGATCGTTTATTAAAAAAGTAGAGCATCCAGAAGCTGTGACTGATTCAGATGCGAGTGACGAGACACTTGTTGGGATCGGAATGCGCAAGGAAAAAGGTCGTATGTCTTCTCTATTAAAAGAAAAGACTTCAAATTTATAGAAGATACGTTGTTTAATATTTGAGATGAAACGAGGTTATTTGATAAACTTTTCTCGAATCTAAATTTTTAATAGGAAAGGAGTATTGAAATGACTGCAAAACAAACATATTTATCAGAATCATCTGTAGATAAAGATGGATTATCGGTTATTCCTGTCATCAATCCAGCAAATGGAGAGGTCATTGCAACCGTGCCGAACGGTGGTGCGGCTGAAGCAAGACAAGCAGTCGACGCGGCATATGGAGCATTGCCAGCTTGGTCAAAAAAAACAGCTGCTGAACGCGGCGAAATATTAAATAAATGGTACAGATTAATGGATGAAAATAAAGAAGAGATTGCAAAAATCATGACACGCGAGCAGGGTAAACCGTTTAAAGAAGCATTGGGTGAGGTGGCCTATGCGAATAGTTTTATTTCATGGTATGCGGAAGAAGGAAAGCGGATTTACGGAGAAACGATTCCTGCTTCTCATGAAGACAAACGAATATTGGTGTTAAAACAACCAGTCGGTGTCATTGCCGCAATTACACCTTGGAATTTTCCAGCTGCAATGATCACACGCAAAGTTGCACCAGCGTTAGCGGCAGGTTGTACGGCAGTTGTGAAGCCAGCCGAACAAACGCCATTAACGGCGTTGAAATTAGTCCAATTAGCGGCAGAGGCTGGAATTCCAGATGGTGTTTTGCAAATCGTTACCGGTGATCCAAAAGCAATTGGGGAAGCATGGCTAGAGGATCCACGAGTTCGCAAAATCACTTTTACTGGTTCAACTGAAGTCGGAAAAATCCTGATGCGCGGTGCGGCAGAGACGGTTAAAAAGGTTTCATTGGAGTTAGGTGGGCACGCGCCATTTATCGTATTTGATGATGCGAATCTTGATAAGGCAGTTGCTGGAGCAATTGCTTCGAAATTTAGAAATGCCAGGACAAACTTGTGTTTGTGCGAACCGAATCTTCGTCCAGGAATCGATTGCTGATGCTTTTAGCGAAAAATACATTGAGGCTGTTAGAGAAATGAAAATTGGTGATGGCATGGAGGAAGGTGTTGTGGTCGGGCCATTGATTGATGGGGAGGCGTTGAAGAAAGTCGAAGGGCAAATTGCCGATGCATTGGAAAAAGGCGGTACTGTTAAGACTGGAGGAAAGCGACTTTCCTTGAACGGGGGTTATTTCTTTGAACCGACCGTGCTGCTTGATGCTAGTGATGATATGGTCTGCATGAACGAGGAGACATTTGGACCGCTAGCGCCAATTGCAACCTTCAAAAGTGCTGAGGAGGTTGTTCAGCGAGCTAACAATACGCCATTCGGTTTAGCGGCATACGTCTTTACTCAAAACCTGAGCCGGGCTTTGAAGGTAAGTGAACAGTTGGAGTATGGGATTGTCGGCTTAAATGATGGGTTGCCGTCAGTTGCCCAGGCGCCATTTGGCGGATTTAAGCAAAGTGGACTAGGCCGCGAGGGTGGTCATCATGGGATTGAAGAGTTTTTGGAAACAAAGTTTATTTCTATTTCGTTGGATTGAGTTTTTATGTCGCACGAAGTTGGTTGATCAAGAGGCTGGGGAGCAATAGATCCTCAGTCTTTTATTTTGCTATTTTCTGGTTGATGATGCGAATACTTTAAATATATTTGAGGTTTGTGATTTTGTTTGATGGAATGGTCTTGTATCGGCCAAACAGAAGCAGCCAAAGTGCTGAACTGTCCGATAGAAAGGCTGTATCGGTCAAACTGGAGCGGCCAAGTCGCCGAACAGTCCGATAGAAAGGCTGTATCGGTCAAACTGGTGCGGCCAAGTCGCCGAATTGTCCGATAGAAAAGCTGTATCGGCCAAACTGAAGTAGCCAAGTCGCCGAACTGTCCGATAGAAAGGCTGTATCGGACAAACTGAAGCAGCCAAAGCGCTGAACTGTCCGATAGAAAGGCTGTATCGGACAAACTGAAGCAGCCAAGTCGCCGAACTGTCCGATAAATTCGAACCCACGCCAATAAAAAAAGAAGCACGAGAACCCTCATGCTTCCTTGCTAAATTAATGTTCTCCTTCGGTGAAGATTTGGAAGGTGATGCCGAATTTGTCTGTGACGATGCCGTAGCCTGGGCTAAAGAAGGTTTCCTGAAATGGCATTTTTACCTCACCGCCTTCAAGGAGTGCTTCGTAAATTTGCTTTGATTTGTCAGCGTCTTTTACTGTAATACAAATCGTTACTTGGTTGCCGCTTTGGCTTTGTTGACCTGGAAAATTATCTGAGAACATTAAATCAGATTCGCCAATTTTAATCATCGCATGTGAAACTAAATTCTTTGCTTCCTCCGGTAAAGGAAACTCAGGATTTTCCGGCATTTCACCAAAGGTCTGATTGAAAAGGACCTCCGCACCTAAAACCTTTGAATAAAATTGAATTGCCTCATTTGCATTTCCATTCATCATTAAATACGGGCTCAATCGCAATGTCATGTTCTTCTACCTCCGGATTGTTTGAATTTGATTAGATAATGATTTTCTGCGTTTGAAATCAAGCCATCCATCGAATAACTCAACTCAATCTCCATTATAAACCAATATTGATAAAATATATCATTCGAGTGAAGTTAAACATTGATTTTTAAAAAATTGGAATTTTTTATTGCGAAAACTAATACCATTAGTTACGATAAAACTAATGGTATTAGTTTTTCCGTTGATTAACGAAAAGAGGGGATTTTATGAGAGTAATTCACGAAGGAACGATTACACAGATGACCTTCCTGCCACTTTTTTTCCAGGTTAATTGTTACTTTGTTGAGGAAGAAGAGGGATTGACATTAATTGATGCGGCACTTCCTTATAGTTCAAAGGGGATTATTGAAACAGCGAATAAAATCGGGAAGCCAATTACAAGAATCGTCCTTACCCATGCCCATGGGGATCACGTCGGGGCATTGGATGCTTTGAAAAGGATTTTGCCGAATGTTCAAGTATACATTTCAAAACGAGACTCACGCCTGTTAGCAGGTGACTGTTCATTAAATGAGACTGAACCGCAGTTGCCTATAAAAGGTGGTGTACCAAAGAAAATCAAAACAACACCTGATGTGCTCTTGAATGATGGAGATAAAATCGGTTCGCTTGTATCGATTGCTGTTCCTGGGCATACACCAGGGTCGATGGCTTTCTTTGATACAAGAAATGGCTCAATGATTGCCGGCGACGCCATACAAATCAGGGGTGGAATCAATGTCTCTGGCCAATACAGTCTTATGTTTCCATTTCCAGCCCTTGCAACATGGAATAAACATGCTGCAGTCGAGAGTGCTAAGAAGATCAGAGAATTTCAGCCTAGCTTGCTTGCTGTTGGTCATGGGGATATGCTGCGGAATCCAATGATGGAGCTCGAGCAGGCCATTATAAAAGCAGAAAATAATTTGATGAAGCGTTAAGGAGTTGAAATATCATATGTCACCAAGAGTAGGGATAGATTCAGGGATATTGCTTAATAGTTTTGCTGAATTAGCTGATGAATTTGGATTAGAAAACGTTACATTAGCGATGGTTGCTAAAAAATTAGGCATACGATCACCATCTCTTTACAACCATGTTAAAAGCTTAAATGATTTGCGAAATAGGCTAGCTATTTCCGGAACTTCGGCAATTGAGGGTAGAAATGTCTGAAGCGATAATAGGAAACGAAAAAGAGGCGGCTATTACAGCAATCGCAAATCGATATGTGGCTTTTGCACGGAATCATCCGGGAACCTATGAAGCTACAATCCGCACCCCTGATCAAGGTGATGGAGAGTATAAGTATGCAGCGGAAGAAGTTGTGAAGCTTATTCTAAATGTCATCTATGAATTTGGTTTGGAGGATGATGATGCGATTCACGCGGTCCGTGGTTTGCGAAGTTTACTGCATGGATTCGCTTCTATTGAACAAAAAGGTGGCTTTGGAATGCCGATTGATCTAGATGGAACACTTCAGTTTATCGTCAATACCTTTTTGGCCAGGACTTGTGAAAAATACAGGTTGATTTGAAGATATTTAAGAAAATAAAACAGGTTATGCATCTGGATAAAAACATTCCGACAACTTAGTCTTAGGAGGCAACTATAGTAATGTTAAAAATCAGAAACGTACAAAGAGATGACTTATTAAAACTAGTTGAGATCGAGCAATTGTGTTTTACCCCTGAAGAAGCTGCAACACACCAAGCGTTTGAGCAAAGAATCAAGGTCATACCCGATAGCTTTCTTGTAGCTGAAGAGGATGGGATTTTAGCAGGATTAATTAATGGTCCCGTTATTCCTTCACCATTTATCACAGATGACTTATTCGGAGAAATTTCAGCGAATCCGACCATGGGCGGTCACCAATCGATTTTAGGATTGGCCGTTCATCCCCATTTTCGAAATAGAAGAATCGCTTCTATATTACTAGAAAGGCTTGAACAAGAGGCAAAAGATAAGCAACGCGAGACCATCACGCTAACTTGTAAAGAAAGTTTAATTCCGTTTTATGAAAAGCATGGCTATCAAAACTATGGAGTATCTAAATCAGTTCATGGTGGCGTGGTCTGGTATGATATGTGCAAAAATATATAGAAATGCAAGGAAGCAGGAGAATCGTTCGCCTGCTTCCTTATTTTGATTTATGAACAAGATAGCAGGCACCATCTTCGGCAAAAAATAAATCATTCCCATTGTTAAAATTAAAATTAACACGATATTTATCATAAATTAATTTGGTGACAATTTTGTACTGTTCCAGTAATTCCCTAGAAGGGTTTAAGATAATCTGACGACTGTCCTTTGCTGCTACGAAGCCTTTCGGGTTTCGATGGCGCTCGGGTTTTAATTCAACTGCCCATTCTCCATTTAGCAGTACTGATTTTGCTGTCATTTTTGTTTTTCTATTTTGAATAGACCAAGTGTTGCGGCAATTGCATCGGTGGATTTTTGCCTTCATCCCTTAGCCCCACTTTCTATATATGTAAGCCTTCATTGTAACAATCTATTCAACACTGGCTTGCACTATAATATTTAAATTTTCATTCTTTAAATAAAATGCTTCCTTTGGCTTATAATGAGTCTTAAAGCCAGAAAAGTACACAAGAATGAGGTGCAAGGAATGGAGAAAGCATTTATTTTTGATATGGACGGCGTAGTAATTAACAGTGAGCCGATGCACGAACGAATTGAACTGGACGTTGCGACGAAATATTTTTCCATAAACATTGATCAAAAACGAATGAAGAAATATGTGGGTATGCGCTCGATGGATGTTTGGGAGTCGATTATTAAAGAGGATGGGCTCGACTTAAGAGCTGAACAAATTGTCGAAGTGGCCGATAAAGAAAAAGTGAAATACATAGAGCAAAATGAACTACAACCGATTGATGGAATACGTGAGCTTCTTAATAAGCTAAAAGATTTAAATTACCGTATTGCATTGGCCTCGTCATCTCCAAAGGAATTTATTGAGGCTGTACTGAATAAATTTGAAATTCTCTCCTTTTTTGACACAATCGTAAATGGAGATGAAGTTGAGCATGGAAAGCCTGCTCCGGATATCTTTTTAGAGGCAGCAAGAAGATTAAATGTTCTTCCTAAAAACTGCACAATCCTTGAAGATTCAAATAACGGTGTCGATGCCGGGAATAGCGCAGGAATGAGAACCATTGCTTATGTCAATCCTGATTCAGGAAACCTTGATTTATCTAAGGCAAACCAGATTGTTAAGTCTGTTAGAGACGTATTAAGCTTTGTTTAGTTAACAAAAGATTGAGGTTTAAAACGCTGAGCCCTAGCTACTTAATTAGCTAGGGCTCAGTCGTCTTCATAAATACAAAAAGCTAATCTATTATCTTCATTAAATAGTACTTCGTAATAGCCAAATACTCGCGAGAAAAGGATTTTGGAATCGCAATCAGTGGTGTTTTGGCAGGAATCCCCGAGATGGTTAGTCCGTAATCCTCCGCAATCAATAGAGCACGGTATAGGTGGAAATTATTTGTGACAATCAATCCTGATTTTGCACTACTAGGGAGGAGTGCTTTAGAAAATTTAATATTTTCATAGGTACTGGTTGAGCGGTCTTCTAGTTTAATTCTAGATTTGTCAATGCCGCGCTTCATCAACTCTTGTTTAATTGATTCAGCCTCTGAAATGTCCTCACCGGCTCCTTGTCCTCCTGATGCAATCACAAATGTATCCTTGTTTTTCTTCAAATAATCAGCTGCACTAGCAATACGTTCCTCAAGAGCCAATGAAGGAGTGGTACCCTTAACCCTTGCCCCAAGTACGATCAGATAATCGACATTATCAGGCACACCTAAATGGCTATATTGGGAAATTTTAAATTGTAAAAACCCGAAATAGATAATAGCAAAGCAAAATAGTATGATCAGCATCTTTTTGATCCTTTTATTCTTATTCAATCTGTCCAGTCCGTTTCAGATAATTTAGTATAAATGGGATAGCTATAATTTATTATATGAAACTTCTGCTTGGGAATCTATGGAAAATTGTAATGGGTTGGGAAACAGGGGAGAAATATATAGTGGAGTAAAAACGTTTTCTTTGAAATAAATATTTATAAATTAAGGTGGCAAGCATGATTAAACCACCTTATAAATGAAGATACATTTATAAATAACAAGGAAGTTTGTATGATTGGATGAAAAATTAAACAAACTTAAAAAAGCGATGGAACTATGTGATTAATTACGAATTAAATGCTGATATTCAAAGATTAATGCATCAAGCTCTTGGCTGATCTGAATCGTTTTGCCATGGTTAAGGCCATGCTTAAGTCCTGTATCAATCATTCGATTCTTTAAAGACTCAATTTTATTTTGCAGATCACATAGATTAACAGTCAATAAGCCTTCCATAATTTTATCCTCATTTCAATAAATGTTTATTTTTAACTATTTTACTATAGATTTACACTTGAATACTTCTTTATTTTTGACAAATATATGAACGTTTACAAGTCGTGTATAGTGTAAACTTCGACTTCTTCTTTTTGTATAAAAAAAGAACAGTGGGAAGGTATTCCGACCTCCCCAAATGGTTCTAATCGAAAGAATTAAGAGCTTTTAATTGTGGTGGAGGACGAGAAATTACGAATCATTTTTTGAAGATTCCGATGAGATTCTCTAAGTTTAATGGTTTCGTCAATGATTTTTTGGAAGCCTTCTAAATCACGGTCCGAGGCACTTAACAAGGAACTAGGAATACCTTCTACGATTTGCTTTAAGGATATTTCTGAAGCCAAGGTTATAACCACCCTTCCACGTTTTCGTCTACTATACTATTTTGGGAAAGACTTAGTTTTTTCCTGCTACCATCATAAAAAACTTCTCTACATTTCCTTTCAAATAATTATATAGATAGAGTAATTCTTTCGAAATACGGCAAAAAACGACAGTAACTCAAGGTCGAATTCATTTATACTTTAATTTATGGATTTCCAAGAAAAAGATTTTACGTTTAAATGTTGACCTCAAAAATCTTCAGAATTTCTTAAGATTTATCCTTAAAAAATGTTAAGATTTGTTGATTACACTTATGATAGAAATGATGGCACATAGAAAGTAGGGTGAATATGAATCATTACAATGTTCTCGTTGTCGATGATGAAAAAGAAATACGAGATGCGATTGAAATTTATTTAAAAAATGAAGGGATTACCGTATTAAAAGCAGCTGATGGGATTGAAGCATTAGAAATCTTAAATGAGCAGGAGATTCACCTGATTATTTTGGATGTAATGATGCCGAGGTTGGATGGAATTGCTGCCACCTATAAAATACGTGAACAAAAAAATATTCCGATTATTATATTGAGTGCGAAAAGTGAGGATACCGATAAAATTCTCGGTCTCCAGGTTGGGGCTGATGATTATGTCACTAAGCCGTTTAACCCGATGGAGCTTGTCGCCAGGGTAAAATCCCAGCTTCGACGTTATGTAACATTTGGTACATATGAAGGAATGAAAAAAGTAATCGATTTAAATGGGCTTACTTTAGAAACAGAAGCGAAGGAAGTCAAGGTTCACGGTGACCATTTCGTTACAGCTAACAAGTTAATTTTAGACTTAAGAGCTGCCCCAAGTTATTATGTTTGGGGCAGTTTTTTCTGCTTAGTATTAGAATGAATAGATATTTGATGGGCGCCTTGCGCTTTTCTGATTAATATTCTATTTCATCGTAATCCTTTGGTTGGGGCACCGGCTGTCCTGTTTTTTCATTATATGAAACATTTTCGACCGGGCCCCATTCATCACCATAGGCTTGGTCTTGGAGTTGTTCTTTTTTTGATTCTTTTTTCTTCATGTCGTTCGCTCCTTTATTTTTAGATTTTTTTAGTATGTTTCTATTATTTACTAACGATCTCATGCCATTCTTAATTGGAAAAATTACCATCTTCGCGAATGGTCTCGTAAAATGTCGGTCAAAATATGGAGGGTTTGTGTTTTATTTTGGAAAAAACTCTGTTAAATTATGATTATTTCTGATAGAATATGAATTCTTGTTTTCGAATAATGACCTGCCTGGTCAATGGTAGGTGAAAGGGTGATGATGTTGGAAATGTCTCAAAATCAAGGAAGCCAAGGCACCAATAGGCAACAAACTGGCAGTATTTTTGCAAATAAAATCGTTTTGGCGATTATGACATCTAATTTTTTATTGCAGCTAGGTATTTGGGTGAGGAACTTTGCGATCCTCCTATACGTAACCGATATTACCAACAATGATCCGCTCTATGTATCGTTAATTTCTGTTGCAGAATTTGTACCAATCTTTATCTTTTCCTTTATTGGTGGTACCTTTGCAGACCGATGGAAACCGAAGTTGACGATGGTATGGTGCGATATTTTATCAGGAATTTCCGTGTTTGCTGTGTTGTTAGCGCTTGTCTATGGATCATGGCATGCGATATTTTTCGCAACCTTGGCATCAGCCATTTTATCACAGTTTTCCATGCCTTCAGCGATGAGATTGTTTAAACGGCATGTTCCAGAAGAGCAGCTTCAATCGGTAATGGCCATGTTTCAATCCTTAATGGCGATTTTTATGGTGGTTGGACCAATGATTGGCACATTTGTATATCAGAAATATGGAATTAACGTTTCGATTGCTGTCATGGGCATTATGTTCTTCTTATCTGCCTTAGTTTTATCAAAATTACCTCGCGACCTTGAAAAAGCAGAAAAAACGGAGAACAACTTTAAGAAAGAGCTTGCAGATGGATTCCGTTATGTTATGTCAAAGACCGTTCTCAAAGTTATGGGCGGAATGTTTGCAGTATGTGGTTTAGCGGTAGGTCTTATCCAACCGCTTGGGATTTTTATTGCGATTGAAAATCTTGGTATGACCAAAGATTTTCTACAGTGGCTCCTCGTTGCCAATGGTATAGGGATGTTAGTCGGTGGTGGCATCGTTATGGCGATTTCAAAGAAAATTTCACCGCAAAAATTACTTGCAATTGGTATTTTCGCTAGTATGATTGCTACGATTGGGATTGGCTGGTCCACTAGTTCTACCCTCACCATCGTTTTACAGGTTTTTAATGGGCTATTCTTCCCATGCATCCACATCGGCATCAACACTCTCATTCTTCAAAATTCTGATGAGGCATTTGTCGGCCGGGTTAATGGTGTGCTAAATCCGATGTTTATGGGCATGATGGTCGTGGGAATGACTCTTTCCGGTCTCCTCAAAACGCCGGTTACATTATTTGGTGTTTATTTAATTTCTGGAGCTTTATTCTTGATTGGAACGCTTCTGTTAATTCCATTGATTAAAATGAAGCATGAAGAGGTTGTTGGTAAGACAGCTTTTGAAACAAGGGACTAGGGCTATCAAAAAGAACGCTAGAATCTACCCATTGCTATGGGATGTGACTAGCGTTCTTTTTATGTTATTCGTCCTGTTCTTCGATTTCAAACTCGTCTTCTTGCTCGACAAGATGCTTGAGTATTGAAAGCTTATTACTCCAAAATTGCTCGTAAAAGGCTAGCCATTGTTTAATTTCAGTTAGCGGTTCGGGGTGAAGTTGAAAGATTTTTTCGCGTTCCGGATTTTTTCCCGCTTACCAACTCGGCTTCAGTCAGAATTTGCAGATGCTTGGCGATTGCCGTTCGACTGATTGGAAAATGGGATGAAATTTCCGATATCGGCCGTTCTTTTTCTGCCAATAAGCGAAGCACCTCACGTCTAGTTGGATCAGCAATCGCTTGAAATACATCATGCTTTTTTGCTGAGGAGGACATATTAGTTCTCCATTAACTGACGTAGTTTTTCTAAAATACCTGTCCAACCTGATGCCATATTGTCGCGGATAACTGAAGCTTTTTGATTTGCTTTGGCAATGATTTCATCTGCCTGCTTCCAGCCACCATGTGTCAACGTAAATTCTGTTTTATCCTCTATTTCCTTCAATTCAAACGTGACAAACCAACCATCCTTATCCCAAGTAAATGAAAGACGATTTGGAGGATCGATTTCTGTTACTTTACATGGAGAGGGGCCGAAAGGGGATTGCAAGTGAAATTCATGACCAAGCTCAGCTTTGAAATCATTGGGCATGAACCACGCGGCAATACCTTCTGATGTGGCTACTTTTTCCCATACCTTTTGAATAGGTGCATTCATGACAACTGTTTGTTTAATGTCCTGTAGTGTATTTTCCATGGAATCTCCTACTTTCTTTTGTAAAAATGAAACCATTTGGTTTCGCTTATTTTATTATATAAAACCATTTGGTTTCATGTCAAGGGACTGCTTATTAACATAGCCAAGGTCTACGAGTGCAAGTATTGAAAAATTTAATTGAATTAGTGCACCTATACTAGTTCTATAAGTGCAAAACAAAGAAAAGGACAATAAAATGTGCACATAGCTAAGGACTATGAATGCAAAAATGGAAAATTCACTGAATTAGTGCGCGTAGGCCAGTTCTGTGAGCAAATAACAATTAAAAGCCCAGTAAAACGGTACCTAGCCAAGTACAAATTCACTAGCAAACGATTTTTATTTTTCCCCGTTCCATAAAATATTATGCATGTTGTCTATGAAATTACAATTTTCAAATAATTAATTGACAAGATTGATAGTTTCGTTTATTATATGAAAATACCAACACGCTTTAACGCGTCGAAACATTAATGCTTTTAACTATAGAAGTTGGAAGGGGTGTGAGGTGTAAGGAAGAGTATTTTTATAAAATAATTATTGGGAGATTACGGTTTTATCATAAAAGTAATTAAAACTAATTAAGGGGTTACATAATGAAAACAAAACTAATAGCTATATTAAGTGTTCTAATGCTTGTACTTACAGCTTGTAGTTCAACTAGTAAAGAAAGCAGCACCAGTGCTAAGACAAAAAAGGAAAATGTAAAAATTGGCATCCTTCAACTCGTTGAGCATCCATCGCTAGATGCAGCAAGAGAGGGATTTGTGGATGCACTTAAAGATGCAGGGTACATAGAAGGAAAGAACTTAACGATTGATTATCAGAATGCACAGGGAGATATCAATAACAATATGACGATTGCCCAAAACATGGTGGCAGATGGAAGTGATCTTATTTTTGCGATTACGACCACAAGTGCTCAAGCAGCGGCGAAATCAACTAAGGATATTCCGATTATTTTCACAGCGATTACTGATCCGGTTGGTGCAAATTTAGTTGAAAGCTTAGAAAAGCCAGGTGGAAATGTTACTGGAACGTCAGATACTCATCCAAATGCGATTAAGAATACAATTAAATCGATTAAGGAATTTTTCCCAGATACAAAAAAAGTCGGTATTGTCTATAATTCTGGGGAACCAAATGCCGTTACGAATGTTGAAAACGCCAAAAAAGTGCTAAAGGAAATTGGATTAGAGCCTGTTTTCGCATCGATTTCGACTAGTTCAGAAGTGAAGCAAGCAGCAGAATCATTAGTAGATCGTGTCGATGTGTTCTATGTTCCAAAGGATAATACAGTTGTCGCATCGCTTGAATCTATCATAAAAGTTGCCAATGACCATGATACTCCTACTTTCGTTGGGGAAGGGGATTCTGTTAAACGCGGAACCTTTGCATCTTATGGCTTTGAGTATCATGACCTAGGGTATTCTACTGGTAATATGGCGGTTGATGTTCTTAAAGGTAAGAAACCAAGTGAAATTCCGGTCGGTTTCCCTGAAACGCTAGATTTGTATATCAACAAAAAAGCAGCGAAAGAAGAAGGAATTACCCTTACTGAAGCCATGACGAAGGATGCTAAAATTGTTGGGGAATAAGATCCAACCAAGAATAGTGTAAATCAATAATTTGCTGGATTATAGTTCATTCTTATTAGAAAAGTAAGGGTGTCAGGATTTAACCTGACACCCTTTTTTCATTAGAGCTAAAGATTCTACTCATTCTTATGCAGTTACTAGATTTTTTCGACTTAAAAAGTGTGTTTTTTTAAAAAAAATTTATAAATTAATATAAAAGAAGGTTCTGGCTCAGAATATATGAATATTTTTATGACGATATGCACGTTTAGAACCTGATATGATACAAGTCAAAAATTATATGATCCAACTTTTAAATTATATGATCCAACTTTTAGAAATTATGCACGTCTCAGTTATGATATGCTCATCTCAATTCAGATATGCTCATCTCAATTCAGATATGCACGTCTCAGGCTCAAACCCAGGCCCAAACCCAGGTCCAAAAAGAAAACAGCTATTCTGCACTTCCAGCTCTACTCTAATAAAACGTTGCGTCAACAAATTGTGAGCTTTTCATTTTTCCGCCGGCGATTACGATTGAATGAGTCTGCATCGCACCGGATTCTTTGATTTTTGTAACACCCTTTAAAAAGGTTCCATCTGTAATACCAGTCGCAACAAAGAAGCAATCATCTGTTTTAACAATTTCTTCGAGCTTCAATGGGAGGTCAGGATGGGGAATTCCCATTTCTATACAACGATTCCATTCTTCCTGATTTTGTGGCATCAGCACAGCTTGAAAATCTCCACCTAAGCATTTTAGAGCGGTTGCTGCAATGACTCCTTCTGGTGCACCACCGATTCCTACGACTAGATCAACATCTATTTCATCAAATGCGGTTGCAATTGCACCCGTTATATCGACATCGGAAAAAAGCTTCACTCTAGCACCTGCAGAAATAACTTCCTGAATGATGGCGTTATGTCGTTCTCGGTCTTGAATCATGACAGTTAAATCCTGTACTTCTTTGCCAAGTGCATTCGCAACGGCTACCATATTGTCTATTAATGGTAATTCAATATCAATACAGCCTTTAGCTTTTGGCCCGACTGCGATTTTTTTCATGTACATATCCGGAGCATGTAATAATGCTCCACGGGAAGCAACCGCAATGACTGCCAAGGAGTTATCCTGTCCTTTTGCCATTAATGTCGTACCTTCAACCGGATCAACTGCAATGTCAACGTGGGGACCATTTTTCGTTCCGAGTTCTTCATTAATATAAAGCATCGGTGCCTCATCCATTTCGCCTTCACCGATGACAATGACTCCACACATATCAATCTGGTTCATTCTGTCACGCATCGCACCGGTACCAGCACCGTCAGCGTCATGTTTATTTCCTTTACCTATCCAAGGATAAGAGGCAATCGCTGCTTGTTGGGATACCGCAAGAAAATCCATGACAAGACGTTGAGTACATACGATATCCATTTCTTTGTTGTTTGGCATTTTCTCTCCTCCTATAAAAACTGTAAACCCTATTGTTAAGTTATAAGACCATAAATACACATACTGTTTAACTTTACCTCACGAATCATCGCATTTAATATTTGTTTTTGAACATTTTCTTACAAGTTAAGCAATTTGCCCAGGTAATTGATAATTATTGTAAGTATCAGCAAAGAAGATTTTATTACATAGGAGGGTTATGACAGATTTTTTGAAACTAGCGATTGAAATCTCAAAAATACAGAAAAAAGGCTGAAGCACAGTTCAAACAACTGGTTTCAGCCTTTTTTTCATTTATAGCACTAGAAAATACTGAATTTGATTGGCAGAGATTGGTGCACTTGCATGAATCCGATAGCCAATACTTAACAGCTGGGATAGGGTTTCTGCGCAATTGGATTGAGGGGGCTCAAGAGGTGCATGCTTACTTTTATATAGGTGAGAGAACTGACTATCGATCGAGCATTGCACTAATACCACATGTCTTCCTGTCCATGCTTGCCCAATCATTGGATTGGTTTGCTGTCTACTAAAATTCCAACACATCTAACAACATCCTTTAGGTTTAATACGATACTATATGCAAAAAAGAAATAATCGTAATCAAAGACATAGTATTTGTCTATTTACATAGGGATTATGAGATAATTTAAATATCAAAATTAGAAAAAGGTGAAATAGATGAAAATTGTGATTGCTGGGGGCACTGGGTTTATTGGAAAAAAACTGACCGAGCTTTTGCTTGAAAACGGACATGACATTGTCTGCCTAACAAGGAAAGCACAACCGTCTAATAGTCGAGTCACCTATATTAAATGGCTACAACATGGGGCTTGTCCAGAAAAAGAAATTAACGAAGCAGATGCCTTCATAAATTTAGCTGGAGTTTCGATCAACGATGGTCGCTGGAACGAAAGCCATCAGAAGCAAATTTATGATAGTCGAATGAAAGCAACAAATGAATTATTAAGAATCATTGCTGCATTAGCTGTTAAACCCGCAGTTTTGGTAAATGCCAGTGCTATTGGTATTTATCCCGCATCAAATGTTGCAATTTATACTGAAGATTCGAAGGAGGTAGCAGCGGATTTTCTCGGAAAAACCGTTTGTGATTGGGAAAAGAAAGCAGAAAGCGTGAATGCATTAGGAATTCGTCCTGTGTATATGCGATTTGGAGTTGTTCTCGGAAGAGAGGGTGGAGCACTACCACTTATGGTCCTTCCATATAAACTATTTGGTGGTGGAACGGTAGGATCGGGAAGACAATGGGTGTCCTGGGTTCATGTACAGGATGTGGTTCGTGCCATTGTATTTGCACTGGAACATCAAGCACTGAAGGGTCCAGTAAATGTTACCGCTCCAACCCAGGTTAAGATGGAGGATTTCGGGAGAACGATTGCTTCAGTGTTGCATCGGCCACACTGGTTGCCAGTTCCTGAGTTTGCTCTGAAAATGGCACTCGGAAAGAAAAGTGCTCTCGTTCTGGAAGGGCAGCATGTTATTCCAGTAAAATTAATGGAAGAACAGTTTGCATTTTTGTTTCCGACGCTTGAAGGAGCGTTAAACGATCTTTTAATATAAAATTGAAATTATTGAAATTTTTATAATAAAGGGAATAATAGTGATAAATGTAATATTAAGAAAATAATTTGTTTGTTATTCTACATACATAAAGTAAGAAGGGGGGATAAATAGTTTAGTTTGAACAGAGTTGTAATCGCTTTCAGAACTACCAGAAGAAATACTCAAAAAAGCATTTGAAGAATTGTTTTTACAAATTGAATTCGACAAAATGGGGGTATTAACATGGCAGTAAAAGAAAAAACGGTTAAAAATGTCCAAACAATTGAAGAAATCAATACCGTAGAAGAAGTGATCAGTAAGCTGGTCGAAAATGGAAACCAAGCATTAAAAGAATTTATGGAGTTTGATCAAGCTCATATTGATCATATAGTTGAACAAATGGCTGTTGCAGGGTTAGATCAACATATGCCGTTAGCAAAGCTTGCTGTCGAGGAAACTGGACGCGGTGTTTATGAAGATAAAATAATAAAAAATATCTTTGCAACAGAGTACATATTTAACAATATTAAAGAGAATAAAACCGTTGGGTATATTCATGAAAATGAACATGCAGGTACTTATTCAATCGCAGAACCCATTGGAGTGATTGCGGGGGTTACTCCAATAACCAATCCAACATCCACTACGATGTTTAAAGCAATAATCTCGATCAAAACACGAAATCCTATCATTTTTGCCTTCCATCCTTCAGCACAGAAATGCAGCAGTGAAGCCGCACGAGTCTTACGAGATGCAGCGATAGCAGCAGGCGCACCACAAAATTGTATCCAATGGATCGAAAAACCCTCTTTAGAAGCTACTAAATTATTAATGAACCATCCAAATATTTCACTTATATTAGCGACCGGCGGTTCGGGTATGGTTAAATCCGCCTATAGCTCTGGAAAACCTGCACTTGGTGTTGGACCCGGGAACGTTCCTTGCTATATAGAAAAATCCGCAAATATTAAACGAGCGGTAAATGATTTAATTTTATCGAAAACCTTTGATAATGGAATGATTTGTGCTTCAGAGCAGGCCGTTATTATTGATAAAGAAATCTATGCCGATGTTAAAAAAGAAATGCTCGCAAATGATTGTTATTTTTTAAATGAGGAAGAGAAGAAAAAAGTTGAAGCGCTGGTGATTAATGAAAATACATGCGCGGTTAATGCCGAAATCGTCGGAATGCCAGCTGCAAAAATTGCTAGATTAGCTGGCGTATTTGTGCCAGAATCTACTAAAATACTAGTGGCAGAATTGAAGGGTGTCGGCCCGAAATATCCATTATCTCGTGAGAAGCTGAGCCCAGTCCTTGCTTGTTATAAAGTAAATAGCTTAGATGAGGGAATGACAAGAGCTGAAGAAATGCTTACATTCGGTGGATTAGGTCATTCAGCGGTTCTTCATTCAAACGACGATGCCGTTATGAAAGAGTTTGGTACAAGAATGAAGGCAGGGCGGATTATTCTAAATGCACCTTCATCGCAAGGGGCAATCGGAGATATTTATAATGCTTTCATTCCTTCGTTAACACTAGGCTGTGGAAGCTATGGAGGAAATTCAGTATGTGCAAATGTTGGCACCGTGCATTTGGTTAACACAAAAACGATGGCGAAAAGGAATGTGAATATGCAGTGGTTTAAGATTCCACCAAAAATGTTTTTCTATAAACACTCCACACAGTACTTAGCCAAAATGGAAGGAATCTCAAGAGCCCTCATTGTGACTGATCCTGGAATGGTGAAGTTAGGCTATGTTGAAAGAATTCAATACTACTTAAGACAACGCCCAGATTTTGTTCATGTTGATGTTTTTTCTGATGTTGAGCCTGATCCGTCGCTCGATACGGTAGTTAAAGGTGTAGAAAAAATGATCAATTTCCAACCAGATGTGATTATTGCTCTTGGTGGCGGTTCAGCAATGGATGCTGCCAAAGGAATGCGCTTATTCTATGAATATCCAGATACTGATTTCTTTGGATTAAAGCAGAAGTTTTTGGACATCCGTAAAAGGATTGTAAAGTTCCCTCATTCCGGTATTAAAACCAAATTTGTGGCGATTCCAACCACATCGGGCACGGGTTCTGAGGTAACGGCCTTCTCGGTTATTACCGACAAAAAGGTAGGAATGAAATATCCGCTCGCTGATTATGAGTTAACACCAGATGTTGCGATCATTGACCCACAATTTGTGATGACTGTACCGAAGCATATTACAGCCGACACTGGCATGGATGTGTTAACCCATGCGATTGAAGCCTATGTTTCTGTGTTCGCGAGTGATTATACAGATGGATTAGCCATGAAGGCGATCCAGCTCGTTTTTGAATATCTGCCAAAAGCTTACCATAATGGCAGTGATGAATTAGCTCGTGAGAAAATGCATAATGCATCGACGATTGCCGGGATGGCGTTTACGAATGCGTTCCTTGGCATCAATCACAGCTTAGCTCATAAGCTTGGTGCAGAGTTCCATATCCCGCATGGCCGTGCGAACACGATTGTGCTGCCTCATGTTATTCGTTATAATGCGACGAAGCCGACGAAATTTGTGAGTTTCCCTAAATACGAGCGGTTTATTGCTGACGAGCGTTATGCTGAAATCGCACGAATGCTCGGATTACCTGCACGTACGACCGAAGAAGGTGTCGAAAGTCTAATTCAAGCCATTATAAATTTGGCAACGGAGCTAGGTATGCCCCTTACACTAGAGGCTGCAGGTGTAGATAAAGCTGAGTTTGACAAAAAGGTAGATTGGTTGGCAGAACGTGCTTTTGAAGACCAATGTACAACTGCAAACCCTCGCTATCCACTGATTTCAGAGATGGCAGATATTTACCGTAAAGCATTTTAATAGTAGAGGTGTCGGGCGTCATCCTATTGTGGGATGATGCCTGTTTTTTTCTTTTGCACATCATTACCACGCTACAATCTTTGAATTTCATTCTCTTTAACTAATTCTACTTTTCTTAATAAATCGTCTCGCATGATTTCAAAGTGCCCATTTTTATAATCAAAAATTATTTTATAAACATCTCCAGAATATAGAACTTTGTCATTAATTGTCATGGTATCTCCTCCTTAGGATTATTATAGATCTATTCTGTAAATACGGTGTGTGGCTTTTGTTATCGTTTTGTAAAGTTTGGTGCATTTTGAATATTTTGTAGAATCTCACTGATTAACCATACTTTATCCTTGATTTCAGTATTGTGAAATAGGTTTGTAAGGTTATCTAACAAACTTTTTTCACACCAATGAAAATATGGCCTATCCAATAAACTTAGCTAGTTCTTTGTTCACCTTCTCCCATTCATCTATAAAAAGTCCATGACCACTATATTGGAAAGGGATTAGCGTGGAATTTTTAATTCCTTGCTTCTGTGCCTCTCCCAAGGCGAAATGACATACCTGATCGTGAATACCGTGAAGGATAAGCGTCGGTACATTAATTTTATTGAGATCCTCAAATAGTCCTTCTTCGCCTAACCAAGTGTTCGCAATGGCTGCTGTTGCCCATCCGGCTGCCTCGAGCCCCAAGTTGAAAAACCAATCTGAAAAAGTGTCTGTTACATATTGGAAGAAAAATATGTTCCCAAAGTCACGGAGCATGTTAGGTCGGTCCTTATAGGTGTCTTGAATGATTTTCAGCACAACATCTTTATTTAATCCATGTGGAAAATAAGGGCGTTGGATGAGGCTCGGTGCAGCACTTGCTAAAAGTGCGAGCTTTGAAACTCCAAACCCATTGTGCCGAGCCATGTAACGAATGGCTATAGCGCCGCCAGTGGAGTGTCCTAACAACGTGATATTTTTTAATGAAAACGCCTCAATGACACACCGAACATCGTCTGCTAAGCGATCATAGTCGTAGCCACTCCAAGGTTTATCTGACTTTCCGAAACCACGTTGGTCTAAGCCGATACAACGATAGCCCATTCGTGGGAGGTGGTCAAATTGGTATTCAAACATTTTATGATTTGCTGGCCAACCGTGTAGAAATAATATCGCCTTGTCGCTGTTGGGATTTAGGTCCTCAACATAAACAAAAACATCTTGTTCAACTTGAACATAATGTCCCACAATGCTTCCTCCTAGAGAGCTTTTTCATTAAAGCTATTCAAAAGAAGGGATGTACCATTCCATTTATTATTTTTTTAACATGTATGTTATTTGCGATAATTTAATTATGTAAACATCAAGAATCTTCCAGAATTTAACGAAATTTCTTTTCCAATTTACCTCTATAAATTCTTTAATTTTAGCAGGCTTCCTAAACTCTATTAATGGAAGAGGATCATGTTCCGTTCCGAACATTTTACCATACTATAGGAAATGTGATTTACAAGTGTAGTTGAGTATGAAAATCATTATCGATAGTAATTATTAATTTATAATAATTACTATTTATTTAATTCTATGTATATGTTATTATAGGTTTATAAAATAATTATGAAGTTGAAATCATGCGGGTTTTTCACATCATTATAAACAATAAGAATAGTTTTCTAAAATAGTATTCTCAACTAATTATTGTGTAAATGAGAATCTGTCTCGATGAATATTAAATTTGGAGGTATTGTATGCTTGCAGAAATAAAACCAGTTGAACAAACAGTTCAGATTGATACTCCTTTCTTTGAAAAAATAAAACCACATCTAGAATTAGTTGCCGCTCTGTTTAGTGGATTGCTTATCTTCATTGGATGGCTTCTGGCTGCAAATTGGCACACCACGTCCGTTGCTATTTTTCTTGTTGCCTATTTAATTGGTGGATTTTCAAAAGCTAAGGAAGGAATCGAAAAAACCTTTGAAAATAAAGAATTAAATGTTGAGATGTTGATGATTTTTGCGGCAATCGGTTCGGCCATAATAGGCTACTGGACGGAGGGTGCAATTTTAATCTTCATTTTTGCCTTAAGTGGTGCACTTGAGACGTATACGATGAACAAAAGTCATAAAGAAATTTCGGCTTTAATGAATTTACAGCCTGAAGAAGCACTGCGTGTTTGCAATGGTATTGAAGAAAAAGTGTCCGTTTCCGACCTTGTTGTTGGGGATATTCTGTTAATTAAGCCAGGTGAGCGAGTACCGTCTGATGGTACCATAATTGAAGGTCAAACAAATATTGATGAGGCCGCGATAACGGGTGAATCGATGCCCGTTAGTAAATCGCTTCACGATGAAGTGTTTGCAGGAACAGTCAATCTTCGTGGATCAATCTTGGTGGAAATGACAAAACCGAATAGCGAAACATTATTTCAAAAAATTATCACGCTTGTTCAATCAGCGCAAAGTGAAAAATCACCTTCTCAACAATTTATTGAACAATTTGAGGGGAAATATGTTAAAACAGTATTATTGATAGTTGCATTAATGATGTTTGTTCCGCATTTTGCACTTGGCTGGAGCTGGACTGAAACCTTTTATCGAGCCATGATTTTACTTGTTGTTGCATCTCCATGTGCTCTAGTTGCTTCGATTATGCCAGCCACTTTATCAGCGATTTCGAATGGTGCCCGTCACGGAATCCTGTTTAAGGGTGGTGTGCATCTTGAAAATCTCGGGAATTTGCAAGCAATTGCTTTTGATAAAACAGGTACATTAACCAAGGGGAAACCTGAAGTATCGGATTGTATTGTACGAGAGGATTTAACAGAGGAAGAGTTACTGCTTCATATTGCATCGCTTGAAGCGTACTCGAACCATCCACTTGCTACTGCTATCGTCCGCTTTGCCAAAACAAAGGTTACTGAATTGGTCAAACCAGAAAATATGGAGGACATTGCGGGTCATGGTGTGCAGGCTACCATTAATGGTGTTCAATGGAAGGTCGGTAAAGCAGATTTTGTAAACCGCATAGAAGCAGAGCAGTTTCAAAACGGTATTGCTTCCACCCTTCAAGAACAGGGGAAAACGGTCGTGTTTGCCCGTGATGAAAAAGGGATTGCCGGAGTATTAACATTAAAAGACAGTGTTCGTGAAGAAGCACTTCAAGCGATTCAAGCGTTAAAAAACGAAGGAATCCATACCGTTATGCTAACAGGTGATAGTAAAAAAACGGCCTCCAGTATTGCTGCTGAAAGTGGAATTGATATGTACTTTGCTGAGTGCCTTCCTGAAACGAAAGTGGAGGAGCTCAAAAAATTAAAGGAAAAATACAAGATTGTTGCCATGGTTGGAGACGGGATCAATGATGCTCCTGCACTTGCAACAGCAAATGTTGGCATAGCAATGGGAGAAGGGACGGATGTTGCACTGGAAACAGCAGACGTCGTCCTAATGAAAAATGATTTGCCAAAAATTGCCGAAGCAGTGAAGCTTTCGAAAAAAATGAACACGATTATTAGACAAAATGTGGTCATTTCAATAACGGTAATCATGTTATTAATAGCTTCCAACTTCCTGCAGTTCCTAGCGTTGCCAATCGGGGTCCTTGGGCATGAAGGAAGCACCATCCTTGTAATACTAAATGGGTTAAGATTATTACGATCATAAGATATACAGAACGACAGCAAAATTGCTGTCGTTAGGCTGTCGAGAATCTCTCGACAGCCTTTTTCTTTTTAAGTTTACAGCGTTAGTTTGGTGGAAGGCGGACATAGGATACGCTATTTGTCATAAAATGCGGTCATTTAAATTTCTATCGGACATAGAAGCTTTTATTTAGCTATTTGGCAGCCTATTAACGTTACTTTTTGCAAAATAACGCATCAAATGTCCGGAATGATTCCATAAAAGGTGATATTTAGGGAAATAGCGCACTCATTGTCCGCCCGATTTGAATTGTCTCCACACACTTGGCAAGGTTAGAAAAAGTATGTGGCCATTCCTCAGGTTGATACACCCGGTTGATTGGAGTGGAAGGTGCGAAGACTCCTGCGGGGGCAGTGGGACAGGTGAGACCCCGCAAGCGCAAAAGCGCTGAGGAGGCTCACCGCCCACCCCGCGGAAAGCGAAGCACCTGGAACGGAAATCAACCGGCCAGTTGGTATGACAAAATAAAAATTTCCGAGAAAAGTATCCTTTCTCGACAATCTGACGACAGCAAAATTGCTGTCGTTTTTTATTATCTTTTAAAAATACTAAATATTAAAAAAACGACAAAAAGAAACAGAAATTTTAGCGCATGTTGGTTAATATTGTAATAACAAAACTATTTAATAGGTGATTCTATGCACATTAATAAATTTGTAACACCCGAGATTATCTTTGGGAAGAACTCAATCAAGCAAGCAGGGGATGCTTGTCTCCGTCTTGGTGCAAAAAAAGTGTTGATTGTAAGTGATTTAGGAGTTGCTAATGCAGGTTGGTTAGAAGTATTAATGACTGTCTGCAAAGAATCGAATTTACCGTTTGCAACCTTCATCGATGTAAGTATTAATCCACGTGATCATGATGTTGTGGCGGGCTGTCACTTATATCTGGAGAATGAATGTGACGCGATCATTGGATTAGGTGGTGGCAGTGCATTAGATGCTGCAAAGGCGATTGCCATCCTCAGTGTGAATGGTGGGAAAATAAATGATTATGAAGGGGTCGATAAGATTAAAAAACCACTACCACCTATGATCATGATCATGACGACCGCAGGTTCGGGGTCTGAGGTTTCGCAATTTTCTGTCATTGTAGATTCTGAAAGAGAGAAAAAAATGATTATCGTTTCTAAAAATTTAGTCCCAGATATCGCAATTATTGATCCTTACACGCTTGTTACAAAGGATGCAAGTTTGACCGCAGCAACTGGTATGGACGTTTTAACCCATGCAATCGAAGCGTATGTAAGTACTGCTGCTACTCCTCTTACGGATGTACAAGCGAAAAATGCTTTACTGCTTGTATCAAAATATTTACGGCCATCTGTTGCGTCGAAAACGAATGAAGAAGCAAAAGAAGCGATGGCGATGGCAAGTCTTCAGGCTGGACTTGCATTTTCTAATGCAATCCTTGGAGCAGTCCATGCTCTTTCCCATGCGATTGGCGGAAAATTACCGATGTCTCATGGAGAAATCAATGCCGTTCTTCTTCCTTATGTAATGGATTTTAATTTTATTGCTGCACCAGACCGATTTGTTGAAATCGCAGAATGTATGGGGATTGATACTAGAGGATTAACCCAAAGGGAAGCTGGGAGAGCAGGAATTCGTTTTGTAAAAGAGCTTGCTGCCGATATCGGTGCTCCGCAAACGTTAAGTGAAGTTGGCATGACAGAGGATATCATAGATTGGGCAAGTAAACTAGCTTTGCAGGATGCATGTATGATCACAAATCCACGTGATATGACACTAGTGGATGCCAAAAAATTACTAACCAATGCTTTGTAGGTGGTGAAATATGTTACAGGATAAAAAAGATATGATTGCTTTACTCACGGGAGTAAAGTCATCAAAGAAAAATTATTATACCGAAATGAAGAATACGGTTGAGCAGCTTCAGAAGAAAAACATGCAATTAGAAATCATAAATGAAGTGATGAAGAGCATCAACATCAATTCAACCTTCAATCAAATATTAAAAAATGTCATTGATAAATTAAGGGGACTAATGCCATGTGACCGAGTAAGTCTATTGCTATTAAAAAATGATGAACTCATTCTATCAAATGTTTACCCAGAAAATTCGATGCATTTGATGCTCGGTTCGGTTATTCCATTTGAACACTCACTCTATTGGTCAGCCTTAAAAAATAATCAAACGATACATAAACAATTGAAAAATACCCAAGACAACTTTTTTGAAAAAGAATCTTTAATTGATAGCGGGATTAAAACAGTCATTGTTCTGCCATTGACTATGAAGAATAAAGAAATTGGTGTATTTAGTATCGGTAGACAGGATGATTCTAAATGGAGTGAGGACGATGTTGCTTTTCTACAACAGCTAACCGATCATTTAGCCATCAGTATTGAAAATACACAATTATATAATGAAGTACTAAAGCGCAAGCAGCAATGGGAAGATACTTTTAAGGCAGTCGATGATATGATCTTTATTTTTGATCATAATCTAAATGTCCTTCAGTGTAATGATAAAGTGAAATCCTTCTTTAATCTTACGGAGGAATGCCCTTCCTTTTCATTTTTGGGGGAATCGTGTCGTGCCTTTATTCTTGACACATTTCGGACTCAAAAGCCAGGTTATATGGATTTATATTTTCATCACAGCAAGATTTGTGAATCACATACATATCTTATCCAAAACAATCAACAGGAAGTATATGGTGTGATTTTATATATGAAGGATGTAACAGAAAAAAGAAAAATGGAAGCCCAGCTTCTTCATTCTGGTAAATTGGCCGCAATCGGTGAAATGGCAGCAGGAGTTGCACACGAACTTAATAGCCCTCTTACTGCGATACTGGGGAATTCCCAGCTGCTCCTTAGAAATCGTCCTACAGATGAACTATCCCATCAGCTCTTAAAGGATATTAAAAACTGTGGAGACCGCTGTAAACAAATCATTAAAAGTCTACTAACTTTTTCAAGGCAGGATGAATATACGTTTGAGTCATTTTCGTTAAATGATGCAATCGAACAGGTTATGTATTTATTAAAATATCAATTGGAAAAGAGCGATATTGAGATTGAACTAGACTTACTAGAGCACTTGCCATTAATTGAAGGAAGTCAGCAGCAAATTGAGCAAGTGGTTGTGAATCTCATTCTGAATGCGAGAGATGCACTAGAATTATCGAATAAACCGCTGAAACTCATGAGGATTCGGACGTTCCTTTTAAACAATGAAGTACACTTGACAGTCGAGGATAATGGAATAGGGATTGAAAAACATCGGATTTCGGAAATTTTTCATCCGTTTTATACAACAAAAGAGAGTGATAAAGGGACTGGATTGGGATTATCAGTTAGTTTTGGGATTGCAGAAAGTCATGGGGGAACGATTGATGTTCTCAGTCAAATTCATAATGGGAGTACCTTCACACTACGAATTCCACTTCATCAGGCTAAGATTGTGGGGGTGAGATAGTGACAAGACTTCTGATTGTTGATGATGAAATCGCGATTGGAAATTTTCTATCCCATTTGTTTACCTCAAAAGGCTATCAAGTTACGGTGATTAATAGCGGATATGAATTTTTTGAGATTGATTTTAATAAACAAATTTTTCATGCCGCAATGATTGATTTAAAACTCCCTAACTCGGATGGATTAAGCATACTGCGTGCGTTAAAAAAGCAGCAGCCAGGATGTAAGGCGATCATTATGACTGGCTACAGTACGATTAATACGGCTGTTGAAGCGATGAAGCTTGGTGCGATTGACTATATCGAGAAACCGTTTGATGATATTGATGTTTTAGAAAAGCAAATCGAAAATTTGCTAGCTACATCCGAAGAGACAACGGAGCAGCACATCAGCGATTTAGCTCATCAAGTCGGCTTGATTATAGGTGAAACAAATGAAATGAATTATCTCATTCAAACCGCTTATAAGGTGGCAAGAAAGAATATTAATGTATTAATTGAAGGCGAAACTGGTACAGGAAAAGAGGTCCTGGCCCGTTTTATTCATGAATCTAGCAAACGAAGCAAAGAATCCTTTATTGGGGTAAATTGTGGAGCAATTTCAAAATCGTTATTAGAAAGTGAACTTTTTGGTCATGAACGAGGAGCTTTCACAGGTGCTACTCAGCAGCGGAAGGGTTTATTTGAAATTGCTAGCAAAGGGACCTTATTTCTGGACGAAATTGTCGAAGCAACACTATCGATTCAAGTAAAGCTATTACGGGTTTTAGAAACAAGAGAGTTCATGCGTGTCGGAAGTGAAAAGACTTTTCGTACAAATGCTAGGATTGTCGCAGCCTCAAATGAAAATTTATTGGAAGCGGTTCAAAATAAAAAATTTCGTGAGGATTTATATTACCGGTTGAATGTTGTCCATTTGAAAATTCCTCCTTTACGAGAACGGAAGGAGGATCTTCCTCACTTGTTACAATATTTAGTGGGACGAGTGACATCTATACCGATTTCTTTTTCAAGCGATGCAATTAAGATTTTGCAGGAATATGATTGGCCTGGAAATATCCGCGAACTATCAAATTATGTTACAAGAGTCGTCACCCTTTCAGAAACTACCGATGGACTAATCACGGCAAAAGATTTACCGGTACTGAAGCTTCCTTCTGTTTCCTATACACCGATAAAGAATCTGATTAGCAAAAAAACACATCAGGAACACCCATTAGAGGATTTTTTGAAAAATTGGGTAGAAAGTTTGCTGCTGACTTTCGAACAGGAGAAAGAAATAAATTTAGAAGAAATCCTCATAAGGATAAAGGAACTTGAAGCAATTGTTGGAAAGGCATTTATCCAAAAAACATTAAAAGAAACTCTAGGAAACCGTAAAGAAGCAGCAAAACGTTTGCAAATTACAATGAGAAAGCTTCGCTATTTATTAAACGAGAAGAAGGAATCAGAAAAGGTAAGTGGAATATGATATTGGATTGTTGGACTGCAGCATCAATTAATCAAATTAAAAGGTCAACGAGATTGGACTCGTTGACCTTTCATCATGTATTGAAGAGGACAGGTTGGACTATTCTAATGTAAGAACGACTCGGCCGTTGATTCCACCTTTTTCCATACGATCAAATACTTCATTAATATTATCGAGAGGCTGTACTTCAATATTGGTTCGTACTTTTCCTTGAGCGGCAAATTCAATCGCTTCTTGTAAATCTTTTCTTGTCCCAACGATAGAGCCTTTCACCGTTACTCCATTTAAGACTGTATCAAAAATTGGAATTGGTAGATCTGCATTAGGTAGACCAACGACGACTAGTGTTCCACCACGTTTAACGGAACGGTATGCTTGTTCAAAAGCTTTTGCTGTCACAGCAACACTAACTGCTGCTTGGACGCCACCTACCTGATTTTGAATTTCTTCAGCTGGATTCACTCTTAATCCATTCACTGTAAGATCTGCTCCTAATTGTTTCGCAAGCTCGAGCTTGTCATCTTGAATATCAACAGCAATTACGTTAAAGCCCATAGCTTTGGCGTATTGCAGAGCAACGTGTCCAAGCCCGCCAATTCCATAAATGGCTACCCAATCTCCTGGTTTTGCTTCTGAAACCTTTAACGCTTTATAGGTTGTTACACCTGCACAAAAAATCGGGGAAACCTCGTGAAAATCTAGGGATTCAGGAATTTTCACAACATAATTGGCTGGTGCTTTACAATATTCAGCATATCCACCATCAACGGAATAGCCAGCATTTAATTGATCTGGACATAATGTTTCACGCCCTGTTAAACAATACTCACATTCACCACAAGCGGAATATAACCATGGGACACCAACACGGTCGCCCACCTTAATCGACGTTACACCTTCTGCCACCGCTTCAACAATCCCTACACCTTCATGACCTGGAATAAGTGGAAGCATAGGTTTAACTGGCCAATCCCCATGTGCAGCATGTAAATCTGTATGACAAACTCCGCAAGCTTTAATTTTCACAAGGATTTCTCCATAGCCAAGCTCTGGTACAGGAACCTCTTTGATTTCAAGCTTTTGATGAAATTGGCTTATTACTGCTGCTTTCATTAATCGAGTCGCTTGTCCTGCTTCTACAACACTGCTTTGATTTTCGCTTCTACTCATTTCAACAACCCCTTTGTTTTTGTATTCACCATTTTAATAATGCAATTAGTGTGCCAAAATATAAAACGCTTACATTTCGGTAAAATCAATACATATAAACGAAAAAAGCCGAAAACTCGGCTTGTTCGAGCCGCGCTTTTGGCTATTATCGACCGATTTTTTGGAGTTGTTCATATTGTTATTGCAATGACATTTTTGTCATTTATTATGCTGCATACGACATATTTACCAATATTTGTACGTACTATTACAGCATTTTTAATCCTTTTGTAACATAACAGTTTAATTCTTCTGTTATAATTAGTTGGCAAGGAGGAGAAGTGCATGCCAGATATTAAGCGTATGATTCTCTTTAGTTTTACATCGATGTTATGTATCTCTGGTTCGTTTGTGTCTACAGCACAAGCCAACACAGGCTCGATACAGAATATTCAACAAGAGCTTGAACAAAAAGCTAAAGAAAAGCAGTCTATTTCTACTGAAATAGACAATATCCAACGAGAAATGGACTCTCTGAATCAATATATAACAGAGAATAAACAATCGATGGCAAACACCCAAAAGCGAATTGACGAAATGAATCTGCTGATTGAAGAAAATAAACAGCAAATCGTCATCCTTGAGGATAAAATCCTAAATCGCAAAGACGTTATGGAAAACAGACTTAAGGCTCTTCAAAATGATAATAATCTCAATTTGGTGATTAAAGTTTTAATAGAGTCAAAGAGTTTTGATGATTTTCTTCAACGTGCCAGTGCCGTAAGTGCAATCTTAAATGCTGATAATGATATTTTGGAAGCTCAAAAGCTAGATTTACAGCAAATTGAAGATCACAAAAAGGAAATTGATCAGCAACAACAAAAACTTGAAGAAGAACAAGCTGTACTTGCAGGACAACAAACGAAATTAAATCAAAACCTGCAAACTCGCCAAGAAACGTTATCGGCGATGCAAGCAAAATACAGCCAAATTGAACAGCAAGAGAATGGGATAGAAGCCCAATTAAAAGCAGCACAAGATGCGATTCGCATTGAACGTGAGGCGGCAGCGAAAGCCGTTGCAGCCGCTCCTCAACAAACAGCAGCTGCTCCAGCTGGAAATGGAAAAGAAATTTATGTTACTGCAACCGCATACAGTTCCAGGAGGAATCTGGCGCCGTTACAAAATTAGGTTATAATATTCGTCAAAATCCTAATATGAAGCTAATCGCTGTTGACCCATCTGTAATTCCACTAGGTAAAAGGGTGTGGGTGGAAGGATATGGAGAAGCGATTGCTGGCGATACTGGTTCAGCTATTGTTGGACACAAAATTGATGTGTTGATGCCTTCAAAAGCCGCAGCCTTCAACTGGGGAGTCAGAACAGTTAAAGTGATTATTTTAAATTAGTGATATGATCTGCAAAAAGCATGTTTCTTATTAAAAGAGACATGCTTTTTGTATTTAATCATTATTTTTAGCAAGCTTCAATTAGTGTGAGTGGTTGGATGAATATATGGAATTCACCATTTTTTGAGTAAAGCAACCAATTCTCCTTTCGCTGGGTATATGTACAAGATAATAATCACCTTTCGAATAACTTATATAAGGTTTTTTAAATTATATAAAAAGGAGATCGAAGGAACAAATGGGAGATATGAATAACTGGGAAGACCACTCAAAAAAGAGTTACTATGATGGTTTAAAAGAAGGATACAAAGAAGGCTATCGTGAAGGTTTTAAAGATGGATTTAAAGATGGGGAAGAAGAGCATTGTAAGAAAGTGTGTAAAAAAGATCATGATAAGGAATCCAAAAAAGAAAAATGTGTAGCTGAAAAGAAAGATCATAAAAAAGATGAAGAGAAGGGCAAGAAAAAGGACGAAGACAAGAAATGTAAAGACGAAGAGAAGGATCATAAAAAAGATCATGAAAAAAAATATAAAGTCGAGGAAAAAAGCCATAAGAAAATAGAGATTAAAGTATATAAAGAAGAAGAGAAGGATCAAAAAAAAGATCAACACAATAAATATAAAAATGAAAAAAAAGAACATAAAGAAGATAAAGAAAAACACCAGGATGAAGAGAAGGACTATAAAAAAACGGGCAGAAGAGAAACTTCGAGCAGCGGAGTAAAAGATGATTTCGATTATTTCTGGTTCGATACACGATACGGAAAAAACGACCATCGTCGAAGAAGGTAATAGATATTGATAATTGTCGTCATTAATTAATTTTAACGATAGACTAACACGAAAGAAGAAACTATGGAATAACCTAAGTTTCTTCTTTTATTATAAAAGTTAATAAAGTAAAAACTTTGATCGGTGTCTAGCTCCAGGCGCCATCGGCTCGAGGTCACAAGTCACTCCGTCCAAAAGGTCAAAGAACAACCTTTCGGCCGGCGCGTCTTGTGCTTGTCGCCGATAAACGGGCGCCTTGCGCTTTTCTTTATTTGTAGACGGATAGTTTAGATTGTAGTAACTTAAGTTTAGAAAACCATTCGATAACGAAGTATAGCTGTGCTATGGAGGGATTTTAATGCAATCAGAAAGTGATTACATTCAGGAATTTAAAAAAAGATTGTTGGAATTAAAACCGATTAAACTAAAAATAAATAATGAAAAAGAATCATCCTTGGAAAACAAAATCTATGTCGACTCAAGTGATGACAGTGCGGATAAATAGATCATAATTGAGGGATGTCAAATGGAACAATTAATTCAATTATATAACCGTGCCATTGCCTATATGCAGGATGAAATGTACGAAGAGGCGTCTAATCTGCTTGAACCCATCCTTAAAGAGGAGCCGTCTTTTGTCGACGCTGTATGGGCGCTCGGTTTGATTGATGTGTTAACCGGTTTCCCTCACCAGGCCATCGAGAAATGGAAGGTTATTCGTGAAGTGAAGGATATTGATATACTGCAGGCAGTAGAAAAAGTGGAGCAGAAGCTTCCGTTATACGATCGTTTGTATGATAAAAATAATGAAGCGATTGAACAATTACAACGTCAAAATTTTCAAGTTGCTGCTAATATATTTGACGAATTGTTAGTGTATCAAAAGGAAGTCCCTTTACCAATATCATTTTATTTTGGGGCGGTATTAACGAAAATCGTCATCGGCGCAGAGAAATTTGCGTTTGATGAAATTATTTCCTTTCCTGCTTACGTAAGAAAAAATGAACAATTTCAGGAAGTGGAAGAATTATTACATTATTATTTGGAGAAATTTCGCAACTCAAAAGTTATGTTTAAAGACAAAAAAACGCACCCTAAGCCTCGTGGGGAGTCTTGGTATTATTTATTATACCGAAAAATATTGTTGGCCTTTAAGAATACATAAAAGCAGACCGTGATCTGCTTTTTGTTATAAATACACTTTTTCTATTTTTAGTGGGTTTAGGGAATTAGAATGGTCTACAAAAATAAATGCATCATAGCGATCAGAAATAACTGAAGGTACATAGTTACCAAAATGCTCATGCCTTGGATTATAAACAACTCCAATTGCACGATGTCCAAGTCTTTGTTTAAAAGTGGACCTGTTTTCTTCATTTATCATAATCAGCTTATCATGTGACCCAGCAAGGTGGAGCAAATCTTCCCAGCTACCTTTTTGTGCAGGAGGAACGATCATCACCTCGAGATTCACGCCCCATTGGTCTGCCGCGATTACCGTTCCTTGATGGGTTCCGAATCCAACAATAAATACTTCATGGGAACCATGTTGCTCCCTCATTAATTGTCCTACATTTACAAGCCCTTCATTAGCCATATCTGTCGCTCGGGCATCACCGACATGGGTATTGTGTTCCCAAATGATTCCCTTTGCATTACTATCTAACGTTTGTGTTATTTTATTAATTACTTCTACCATATGACGATCGCGTATATTCCATGATTCGTTATCATCTGTAATCATCGTTGTGTAATACTGTTCCGCATTTGCTGTAATCAGTGCATTCACTTCAAGATTTAAGCGGTCTTCTTCGTTTTTTATGTGCTTTCTTTTTTCTTCATTCATTTTTGTTAATAGACCTATGACTTCATTCCGACATCCCTCGTTATAAAACGCTACTGAGACCCCATATTTTTCGGGTTGACGATTATATGGTTCAAAGCAGGAGAACGCCTCTTTTGCTTTTTCAAGATCCGGTGAATTGATTTTTTCTAAGTACTTAATGATCTCATCCATTGACTCCCAAAGGCTATAAATATCAATGCCATAAAAGCCAACCTGTTTTTCTTTAGGGAGAGTTTGATTGTGAGTTTTTAACCAATCGATTAATTCAATCATTTCTTCATTTGCCCACATCCAGGTTGGCCATCGATTAAAGGATTTCAGTACTTCACGTGCATTGGAGTCCACATGGTCGATTCCTTTTATATATTGGTTGATTTCAAAACAAGCGGGCCAATCACCCTCAACCGCCAAAAAAGTAAATCCTTTCTCACTTATGAGCTTTTTAGATAACTCTGCCCTAATTTTGTAAAATTCAGAGGTCCCATGAGAGGATTCTCCAAGTAATACATATTTTTGGTTCTGAATATTTTGAATCAAAAAATCTAAATCACTAGTATGATTAAGTGGGATAGAATATTCTTTTATTGCATGTATTAATGTTTCGTTTATCATTTGTATCCCTCAATCTTTATTGTTTGTATTCAGCAGAATAGGAATTCTCACCACAGTGAACCGATAACAAAGTATCTGCATAACCGACAAGACGATTAATAATCTCATCACAAATTCCGTAAACAAGCGGATGAACTTCGCGATGAAATAGTAAAGGATCATCAAAAATGATGGTCGTGTTGATATAGAAATGTTTTGTATCGTAAAGATTGTAATGAATGATGGTTTTGCCAGCCGCCCCACCTGTTATCGGATCTTTATAACTCGGTAAAAAAATATACCATTCCTCAGCTGTTGGTGAACGGAAGTTTTTTGTGAATTTTAATCCATTGATCTCTTGTTCCAATTGTTTCTTTGTTTTTTGATCGATCACGTCAATAATATTTTTCATCATTTTTTCCCATTATTCTGCGGGATTTGCAGATACTGCAATCTCGTAGGCATCAAAAATCATTTCTTTTTCTTTTTGATTTTTTACTTTGGTTAGTACTTGTCCATCTTCGTCATCTTCTACCCTCATGACAAATAAATCATTCTTATTGAGTGGAGATCTTAAGAAAGCATAGGTTTTATCTTCCATATCAAATAAAGCTTCTATCGCTAATCGTTTTTCGACTCCTTCAAGATCTTCGACGGTAATGAAGTCCCGCTGTATTTCAAAGTCCTTCATAAAACACCTCCTATTGTTCAACTTAGTGTTACCAAATCTAAAAGGATTTCAATAATGGTAAAAACAAAAAAAGCTGGAAAACATGACAGTTTTAAAAATAGCTCATACTAAGGAGGAATGAACTCAATTAAAGTTTAAGGGGGGATTATATGGGGCAGTCAACGTTAAGAATTGGAGAAATGGCACCTGATTTTACGTTACCTTCAACAAAAATAGAAAAGCTGACCTTAAGTGAATATCGCGGCAAAAAGAACCTTGTCGTCGCATTTTATGGAATGGATTTTACACCAGGCTGAATCAAAGAAATCGCCTCTTGGAAAGAGGATTATAAAAAATTTGAAAGCCTTGATTCAGAAGTAATTGGGATTAGTGTAGATCATATTCACTCGCACAGGGTATTTGAAGCGAGTATGGGAACACTTCCTTATCCACTTGCATCAGATTGGCACAAGCAAACTGTAAAAAGCTATGGAGTTTTTAATGATAAAGGTGAGGTTGCGATACGGTCAGTGTTTGTTGTAAATAAAGAAGGTGTAATAACGTATTTAAATACGTCATTTAAAGCAGATGAGAAAAAAGATTATGACGCTGTCTTTGCCGAACTAGAAAAATTAAATGGTTCATTATCGTCCATTTGGATGTCTAACGAAGAAAATCTATCCACAAATGAATTATTAAATTAAACATCAAAAATACCTTGCGTTCACCTGCAAGGTATTTTTATATTGAAAATTTATTAAGAATCCATTGAGTCACCAGTTAAATTAAGGGCCGTCTCTGTAATCGAAAGATCTAAATTTAATTGTTCCGACAAATCATTAGGATGGTACATCCCTCTGGATACCATGAAATTTGAAATTTTCTCATGGGTCTCCACCGCTGCTTTTAATTGACTTCGCAGCTCAGTTCTTACTTCAGGCGTTCCACATTCCGTAATGGCAAAGGCAAGATTACGAATACCAGCTTTTGCAGAGATTAAAAAGTCTGAGGCAATCACTTGGTCAGTCATCCCACCCATACCCATCAAACTTTTTACTAGGTTATTCATTTTCTTCACTCCGATCTGTTATGAACTCCTGTAACAGTCCAACGTGTTGTCTCCCTGATACAACATCAGTTGATAGAATCACTTTTAGTTCAGGGTCTTGTGCAAATTTACTCATGATAAAGGCTTTTGTTAAACAAAGATTTTTAAAGGTAATCAATTCGTGTACTTCCAGGGTTTCGTGTAAACCCATGTATTTCTTCATAATTAAGCTCCTTTCATATTCCCTCTATTTTTCATTGTTTACAGATTGTGTTGAATAAGAACTGTTAATTTAAGGGAAATATCCGATAATCAAATAAAATGATGGAATGTTGGCAAATTAACCACAGTTAGTATTTTGAAAGGGGCGGTAAAAATTGGATCAATCAGCCTTAGCTTTCCATGAAACGATGGATACACATGAAATGTTAAATTTTAAAACAGCCAGTTTAATGAAAAGTAAGCTAATGATAGGGATTTGCTTTGACAATGATCTGAAAGCATTAATGGAAAAAGATGTTCAACAGTCACTGTTAGCGATTCAAGAACTGAAAGAACTGTATTCAAAAGCTAAAACAGGAAAATGGTGATGGGAGATGCAACATGAATCAAGATTACTTGGATCCTAAATATGCTGAAGGTATGCCGAAGATGGCTGATTCTGCCTTTGCTGTTGACTTTTTATTAGGTGTTAAAACAGGAATTCGATATTACGCTGTCACATTAACAGAAACAACGAGTTCCGGAATTGCGCGCAGTTCTTTATAAGCAAATGGAGGAAGCAATTGATTTACATGGAGAATTGACTGACTTAATGATTAGTAAAGGCTGGCTCTATCCAAATGATGTCAATAAGCAAATCGAGTTAGATTTGAAATCAGCTGATATGGCCATCAGTATTGCCCGAATGGAATTATTCCCAATCGATACAGATCGCCAGGGAACATTTGCAACACCAAATAAATAAGCAGTAACTGGAGGAAAAATAATGAAAGCTGTAACCTATCAGGGGATAAAAGATGTTGCTGTGAAAGAGGTCCAAGATCCTACGATTCAAAAAGCGGACGATATCATTGTTAAAGTAACAAGCTCCGCCATTTGTGGATCGGATTTACATTTAATTCATGGAATGATTCCAAATATGTATGAGGATTACGTTATTGGACATGAGCCAATGGGGATTGTCGAGGAAGTTGGCCCTGAAGTGACGAAGCTTAAAAAAGGCGATCGTGTCATTATCCCTTTTAATGTAAGCTGTGGGAACTGTTGGTATTGTCAACACGATTTAACAAGCCAATGCGATAATTCTAACCCGCATGGCGATACGGGAGGATTCTTTGGTTATTCAGAAACAACTGGAGGATACCCTGGTGGACAAGCAGAATATTTACGAGTACCGTATGGGAATTTTACACCTTTTAAAATACCAGAGAATTGTGAAGTCGAAGATGAAAAGCTGATTTTAATAGCTGATGCTGCCTCTACTGCTTATTGGTCAGTTGAAAACGCGGGTGTGAAGAATGGAGATACGGTCATTATTTTAGGGTGCGGTCCAGTTGGACTGTTAGCTCAAAAATTTGCTTGGTTTAAAGGGGCTAAACGTGTCATCGCTGTCGACTATATTGATTATCGTCTAGAACATGCTAAACGAACGAACAATGTAGAGATTATAAATTTTGAAAAAGTAGAGCATGTCGGAAATTATCTGAAAGAAATCACACATGGAGGAGCAGATGTTGTGATTGACTGTGTTGGAATGGATGGAAAAATGACTCCATTAGAGTTTATAGCTACAGGTTTAAAGCTACATGGTGGATCAATGGGTGCAATTGTAACAGCGACCCAAGCGGTTCGCAAAGGGGGGACCATCCAAATTACAGGGGTTTATGGAATGCGGTATAATGCCTTCCCATTCGGGGACATTTTTGCACGGAATATCAATATCCGAACCGGACAGGCACCCGTTATCCCTTATATGTCGTATCTTTACGACCTTTTTGCGAAAGGAACGGTCGACCCAAGTGATATTGTGACTCACACCATTCCACTAGATGAAGCCAAAAAAGGGTATGAGATTTTCGATACTAAGACTGATGGCTGTATTAAAGTCATATTGAAACCTCATTGATATGAAAGCAGTGTTTAAATATACCTAAGATTTTCTCAAATAAGTAAAGGGGAATCCGCACAAACGCGATTCCCCTTAATTTTATGATGATACAAAAACACCGCGCCAGCCACCAAATTTTGTTATATCTTCTGCAGTTGCGGCAGCAGAACGTTCACAAATGAAACCTGGTACAAACGAGCCATCTTCAAGTTCAATTTTTCCAATACCGAGCGGAGCCGGGATTCCTGCTACAAAAGTTCCAAATGTCGAAAGTGGCATTTCCCAAAGCTCAAGCTCAATAGCGGCACCATTTTCACTAGAAAAAGTACGAATTAAACCAGGTTTTACAGGTGCCGTCGGCAATTTCACCAGCTTATATTTCTCCGCCGTCTTACTTTCGCGAATAAACTGAGCTCCGTGCTCAATCATTTGTTGTTCAAGCGGGAAGCCGCGCATATGAAGACCGCAAACTGCGACCAAGGTCGTATCACTCTTAACAGAAGCACTAGTCCCATTTAAAAATAAATCAGCTAACCCCATTATCAAATGTTCATTGTTAAACTCAGAAAATAAGGTAATGCCAAATGGAAGATGATCAGCCGCATCTTCTGACGGTACGGCCACAGCACAAAGATCAAGAAGGTTGCAATGATTCGTATATAAGCCCATTTTGCTATTCGTTTCAATTGGGTTATCACGAACTTCATCTCGGGTCCATGTTCCGCCTGATGTAGGTAAAACTAGAACAGCATTCCGCAGCTGTGAATGTGCTTTGCTCTTTAGTTTCTGTAACTTATGGATTGCTTTGAAGATGGAAGGAGCATCATATTCTGGCTTTGCCCCACTTCGCAACACTGCTTCAGTGACAGGGAAAGTGACACCCTCGTTAGCTGAGATAAACTCTCCTAAATCAGCCCATCGTTCTGCTACCCAAGGACCGTCGTATAGAATAGCGGCTGCCTCAGACAAATAAGAAGTTTCCAAATATTCAATCGTGATTCCCAAGCTTTTCAGTCGGTCTATTGCTTTATCCCATGCAAGCTGATATTCCACCGAAAAACTTCCGAAAAAACTAGGAGCAACCTGTGGCAAGTATATCTTCTCTGGCATAGCGTTTGCTTTTCTTTCAATTGTACGTGACCATGGATCCATCTGCTCGAAGCCACGTGCAACCTGATCAACGAGCTCAGCATCAGCTAAAGTGTTTGCAAATACAGTTACACAATCTAAACTAGCACAAGCTGGAACTACGCCTTTAACAGGCCATGCACCAAGACTTGGTTTATAGCCGACAAGTCGATTTAAGCCTGCAGGTACACGGCCAGACCCTGCTGTATCTGTACCCAAAGCAAAAGCAGCAAGCCCACGCGCAACACTAACAGCTGAACCGGAGCTGGAACCACCACTGATCAGTTCAGGATTAAGCGCATTCTTCGTTTCTCCATAAGGGCTTCTCGTTCCAACTAGTCCGGTTGCAAATTGATCGAGATTGGTTTTACCAACAGGAATGGCTCCAGCATCTATTAATCTAGCAACTACAGTAGCGTGTTCATCTGGTTTGAAGGCATACTCAGCACATCCGGCAGTAGTCGGCACATCCGCTAAATCGATATTATCTTTTATCGCAAATGGGATTCCCCAGAGCGGTTTTTGCTCTGGGTCCATCTTTTTTAGTCTATCTAAATAAGGTTGAATCAGCTCAAAAGAAGGGGGAGTGATCCAAATATTAAATTCATTATCGTCCGCGGTACGAGCAATAATGTCACTTATTACGTTATCCGGTGTTAGTTTTCCAGTTTTATATTTTTCTTTTAATTCAAGAATAGACAGGGTTTGGGGGAAGCTTGTCGTTTTCATTAACGGCACCTCGCATTTCTTTTTTAATAGAAAGAATCAATTGACCAGCATGAACCTCGTCACCTGGCGAAACATTTACGGAAGCTATGACACCAACAAACGGAGCAATTTGTGGAAACTCCATCTTCATGCTTTCCTCAATCATCAACGTATCACCCTTCTGAACGACATCGCCTGGTTCAACAAGTACCTTCCACACACTGCCCGGTAAGGAACAACGAACTGCTTCTGACCCTTTAGGGATTACTTCTTCAACCGGTTCAGCCACATCGTGCTCGGAAACATATTCTGCGAGTCCAAGCTCCTGCCATCGATCTCGTTCTGCGCGGAAGGCAGTTTGCTGAGTAGTTCGGAAATCATCTGCACTTTCTTTAATGGAATCTAAGAATGACAAATAGTCTCCTAGGTTAAATGTTGTCTCTGTAATGTCAACTTCAAAGCGACCGCGAACAAAATCTTCGCGCATTTCTATCAGCTCGTCGGCTGAAACAGGGTAGAATTGGATCTGGTCAAAGAACCTGAGTAGCCATGGTTTACCATCGGAAAAGCTTTCTGTTTCACGCAAACCATTCCATACTTGAACGGTTCGACCAACAAACTGATATCCACCAGGACCTTCCATCCCATATACACACATATAAGCTCCGCCAATTCCAACGGCATTTTCCAGGTGTCCAAGTCCGTGCAGGGTTATATTTGGTTGTTACTAAGCGGTGGCGCGGGTCAATTGGTGTTGCAACAGGAGCGCCTAAATATACATCACCAAGACCAAGGACTAGATAATTGGCATCAAAAACAATTCGTTTTACATCGTCAAGTTGATCCAAGCCGTTCACACGGCGGATAAACTCTAGATTGCTAGGGCACCATGGCGCATCGGGACGTACATTTTTCTGATAGCGTTCAATCGCAAGCTGCGTTGCTGGGTCATCCCATGAAAGAGGCAGACGAACAATTCTTGATGGCACTTCCATTGTTTCTAGTGGTGGCAAGCTCCGGTTAATGAATTCGATTGTGTCACAAAGAGTGGAAATCGACATTTTAGTAGAATCAATATGAACCTGTAAGGAGCGAATCCCAGGTGTCAAATCAAGGACCGGAATATCTTTACGAGCGTTAATACCATCCATTAATGCATGAACCTGAAACCGGTAAAGAAGATCTAACTCCATTTCTCCGTATTCAATCAGGACATGCTCGTCACCAGCAGCACGAATCGTCATTGGAAAACGGCCATCGTTCCGCTCAACTAACACTGGATAGTTCGGTGAAAACAGTTTTTCACGATCTGGTAAGGAAGGAAGGGGAGCATCTTGTTTATTTTGATTCTGACCAATTTCATTCAAAAATTGCTCTTGAGCATCACGCAGTTCTTTTGCTTCCTCTAAAGTTAGTAATTTAAATTTAATCTTGTCACCTGGATGTAATTGACCGATTTTCCAAAACTCAGCCGAAGCTGTTGTAACGGGGCAAACAAAGCCACCAAGACTCGGGCCATCAGGACCTAGCAGGATTGGCATATCACCCGTTAAATCAAGTGTTCCAATCGCATATGCATTATCATGGATATTTGAAGGATGAAGACCAGCCTCGCCACCATCTGCTCGAGCCCAAAGTGGTGCAGGACCGATCAAGCGAACTCCTGTACGTGAGCTATTGAAGTGAACTTCCCAGCTTGTTTCTGTAAGCTGTTCCAAATAATTCGGTAACAAGTATTCCTCTGTACAATGCGGTCCAGGAATGACCCCAATTGTCCATTCCTTCGTCATCGGAGGACGCTTGAGCATAGGAAGCTCTTCAGCAAACATACTTGCATTTTCTGTTTTATGATTCGTATGAAAAGCTAACACATCACCTGTTCTAAGTGAACGACCTCCATGACCGCCAAAGCCTCCAAGTGTAAAGGTGGAGGCACTACCGAGATGAAGAGGCATATCCAATCCGCCTTCTACAAGGAAGTACGTACGCATCCCTTGAGCGGCTTCACCGAAGGACAATACTTGGCCACGATTTGCTTTGATCACCTTGTACATAGGGACCATCTCATCATCAAGCACAGCCTTCATATCCGCACCAGTTAGGCAAAAGGTCGTATCACCGCGGAATTTATACGCTCCACCTCGTAGCGTTAATTCAAGACCTGTTGCACTTTTTTTATTACCAAGCAATTGGTTCCCGATGCGAAAAGAGAGTGGATCCATCGGCCCGCAAGGTGGAACACCAACATCCCAATGGCCAACGCGTCCCGGCCAATCTTGAACCGTTGTTTGAATCCCACCGTCTAACACTTCGATTGCAGGTTCACTAGGATGAAAATTTTTAAGCATTTGCGTATGCACATTACCAGAGCGACAGTCTTCTTCTTTTAATAGGGCTTGTAAATATTGAAGATTTGTTGTGATGCCATATAATCTTGTTTCACTTAGAGCAACACTTAATTTTTCTAATGCTTCTTGACGTGTATCACCGTGAACAATAATTTTCGCGAGCATAGGATCGTAGAGGGAGGTAACAGTAAGTCCGTCCCGAACCCATGTTTCAATTCTTGCATGTTCTGAAAAATAAACGTGATCAAGCTTTCCACCGCTTGGACGGAAATCATTTAGGCAATCCTCAGCATAAATTCGTGCCTGGATACTGTGGCCTTTCGGAGTATTTACAAGCGAATCTAGTTCACGCAGCTCACCAGCAGCTTCACGAACCATCCAGTCTACTAAGTCAATTCCTAATACTTCTTCCGTTACACCATGTTCTACTTGGAGCCGAGTGTTCACTTCTAAGAAATAAAAACGTTCGGCTTCAGGGTCATATAAAAATTCAACCGTACCAGCGCTGCGATAGCCAACTTCACTAGCCAAACGTTTCGCGGCAGCACACATTTCTTCGCGGACAGCAGGGGAGAGGCATGGGGCAGGACTCTCCTCTACCACCTTTTGATTGCGACGTTGGATTGAGCAATCTCGTTCACCAAGGGCTACGACTTCACCAAATTCATTTCCAAAAATTTGAACCTCAACATGTCGTGCTTTTCGGATGAACTTTTCTAGGAATACACCACCATTATTAAAGTTCGTTTTCGCAAGGCGACCAACGGAATCAAATGCATCGATTAATGATTGAGAATCATGGCAGACACGCATTCCGATTCCGCCACCACCAGCCGTACTTTTGATCATAACTGGATATCCAATTGTGTTCGCCTCATTTAGTGCTGAATCTAAATCAGTTATCAATGGTGTTCCAGGTAGTAGAGGAACGCTTGCTTTCTCGGCAACGTCACGAGCAGAGTGCTTTAACCCGAATAATTCCATTTGTTCGGGAGTTGGACCGATAAAGGCAATCCCTTGCTTGCGACAAGCACGAGCAAAGTCTGCGTTTTCACTTAAAAACCCATAGCCAGGATGGATGGCATCTGCACCAGCTTCTACGGCTACTTTTAAGATTAGGTCTGCATTTAAATAACTATCTTTCGCCGCACCTTCACCGATTAATACGGCTTCATCAGCAAGGTCGACATGCAAGCTGTCCTGATCGGCTTTTGTATAGACAGCCACAGAGGCGATCCCCATGCTGCGTAGAGTTCGTTGTATTCGTACGGCAATGGCGCCGCGGTTAGCAATCAGTACTTTATTTAACATGATGTTCACTCCTTGTTATTATTTTTCCCATATTAATAGTTGAACCGGGGTCGGGTTATAGGCGTTACATGGATTGTTTAATTGTGGACAATTACTGATGACCACGATGGTCCGATTGATCGATTGCATTTCCACATACAATCCTGGAGAGGAAACACCATCTTCAAAGGTCAGTCCGCCATTTGGTGTTAATGGGACATTCATAAAGAAATTGACATTTGGGGCTAAATCGCGCTTTGAAAAGCGATTATCGTATTTTGATAGCTGCAGCATAAAGGTATCGCGGCAATTATGCATTGGCAATGTATCGTGCGAATATCTCACTGTGTTACTTTGGGCAGAACAGGCACCACCAAGTGTATCGTGGCGACCACAAGTATCTGCGACGATCTTGACAAGTTCCTTACCGGATTGGCTGACAAGGACAGAACCGGTTGATAAATAAACATTCCCTTGGCGTCCAATTGTGTTTACGGCACTGTAATGATCGGAGAGATTATCAGCATCGTAGAAAAGGGTGTCAGCGGCTTGATTGCCACCTAAATCGACAATACGAAGAACTTGACCACGTTCCAAAGTGTAGGTCCAGCCATCACCAGCAAGAAGGGTCTCATTATAAACAACATCTATTAATTTTCGATCACTCACAACATAATTTAGAACGGCCATTATTTTCTTCCTCCTTCAGTAAGTAACAAATAATCGAATGTATTCTCAAATGCTCGTCGGTTTTCTGGGCGGTGATTCAAGCAAACATCATTTTCGGCTACAGGTTCTGCATCCGATATTGATACATTGATCGAAGCAGATGGGTAAATATGATTTGGGTCGAGCGGATTTGGAGTATTCGATAGAATCATGAGGATATCCATTTCTGTTCTAAGCGTGACCGTGGCGCCTTTTTTGCGTGTCCTGCTACGAAATGCATGTTGCCATCTTCATCGCAATACACTTTTGAAAATAAATTTAGGACAGGTCCGAGGTCACGTGTGCTTAAACCATTGCGAAATAATTCAATCGCAAAATTTTCCTCACCGCTTCGAAACCAATCATTCCGACTTTCTTGATAGGTTGTTTTTCCATATTTCTCATCAATCAGCTTGCGAGTAGAATAGCCTGTGATTGTATCGTGCCAACCAAGTGAATCTTCAATGATGCTGACCATCGCGCGACCGTTATCACTCATGAGCACATTTCCAGTTGTTAAATGGGAGGTGTGCTGTGCTTTTAATGTATCAGGCATGTTATAGCGTTCAGATAAATCATTTGCGTTATAAAATAAAACGGATAAATTGGCGCCGTCTTCTAGAGCGGTAATACTTAAAAGTTTCCCGCGGTTTATACGAGCCGACCATTTTCCTCCAGCAGGAATGGTTTTAGTTACAGTTGTTGCAGAAAGTGTATTCATATATAATTTCCTCCTTATTTTTGCTGCATTTAAGCTCAAAAAAGAAAAAAGGATAAAAGCTTGGAGAGATGTAGATCTCCCAGGCTTTTATCCTTCCGTGTATACAGTCATACGACTGTACGCTCTCTCTCGGACCAGTCTTTAAAGAATTTCTTCTTCAAACGGAACCCTAGAGAGCTTTTTTGTTTCCAGTATAGTTGGAAACCTATATTTAATTAGGGGTAGTAGAGTTATTCTTAGTATATATGTCAGAATCGTTTGTAAACAATCAACTTGTAAGATAATCTTACATGGTTTTTTTCTCAAATGGCCGAACAGGGGAGACGATGACCTTTTTGAGTCTGTTTTTGGCCCACTCTGTTTTAATAAACAAGTAGACAAAACCAACAGCAACCCATATAACTCCGACAAATAAGGTGAATTTGTCAAGTAAGGTTAGAAGCCAACCGATAAAACTGGCACCGACAAGCGGGAAAATGAGATAAAACAACGTTTCTTTTGGTGAACGCATTTTTAATTTGATATAGTAATGCGAAATAACTGACAAGTTAACAAAGGTGAATGCTGTTAAAGCCCCAAAGCTTACAAACATCACCGCTGAATCGAGATTGATAAAGACAGCTGACATGGAGATCACTGCAACGAAAACGATATTAGCGACTGGTGTATTGTATTTAGGGTGTAGGGAGGTGAATAACTTTTTCGGTAAAATCGATTCACGTCCAAGTGCATAAAGGAAGCGGCTGACGCTTGTGACGGAAGAAACTCCCTGAGTAAAGGTTGCAATCATTAAGGTCATTATAAAAATCGAGCTAAGCAGGTTCCCACCAACGATTTTAACAAGGCTATAGGCTGCATTGTCAGAGTTCGTAAATGTAAAATCAGGATAGGCTATTTGGGTCAAATACGAAATGGCGATATACATTGTCGCAGCGATAAGCACAATGAGAAAAATAGCCTTAGGAATAGTCTTTTTAGCGTCAATCGTTTCTTCCGCCATCGTCGTTACTGCATCAAAGCCTAGAAAACAGAAGCAAATTAGAGCAGCGCCTGAAAAAACAGCACCAAATGAAACGTCATCACCAAAAAATGGGGCTAGAGAGAAGATCGGGCCAGTATCACCTGTTAAAATATCTTTGGCGACAAGGATGCAAAACAGTAGAATAAAACCAATTTGCACGATGACAGAGATCCCACTAACGCGTGCTGCCGATTTTATTCCAACAATATTGACGACCGCTAACACAGCATTCATAATTAAAATCCAGATAAAAACAGGGATAGCAGGAAATTCAGTATTCATAAAAATCCCGAAAGTTAGGATTGCGATAATAGGAGAAAAGATATAATCCAATAGCAGTGCCCATCCAACTAGAAACCCTGCTTTCTTCGAGATCGCCTTTTTTGTATACGTATAAGCTGAGCCCGAAATCGGGTAGGCCATAACCATCTTGCTATAGCTATAGGCAGTAAAGAAGATGGCGATAAATGCGACGATATAGGCAGCAGCCATCATTCCGTCAGCAGCTTCGTGAGCAACACCATAAACTGTGAAGAAAATCATGGGTGTCATCCAAGCAAGCCCCATAAAGACAACTTGATGAAGTTTGAGTGATTTAACCAGTGTGGTATTTTGTTCCATTTTCATTTCCCCTTTTCCAATTGAATTCGGAAAAGAGAAAAGCCCGGAAGAATTTTGTGAAATTCTCCCGGGCTTTTCTCCCTCCGTGTATACAGCAATGTGCTGTACGCCCTCTCTCGGACCAGACTTTAAAGATTCATCTTTAAACGGAACCCTAGAGAGCATTTGTCGTTCAATTTTGAACACTTTATCCTGTTGATAGTTTGAAGTATAAGGGAAGAGAAAGTGGGGGGCAATGAACGTGTTAGATAATCTAACATGGTTTTTTGAATGTATCTAAAAGTTTGAGGTTGCTTACCCATTCAATCAACTTTTGTGTAAAAATTGAAAGCTAGACACTCAAAAAAACTTGGTTGGAGATCAACCAAGTTTTAAGAAAGGATGTTCTTTCACTAGAATAGAAGATGAACTTCAATCCTTTAATTATTAATATACTTTTCAAAAACTTTGCCAAAGTCTTTTTCGTGGTACTGCTCACGGATAGTGGTTAACCATTTAAACCCGTATTCAGTTAGCTCCTCGTATTGTGAGGCGAGATTACCATCAGAGTTTGTTCGAGTGTTTTGCAATATGGTTATTGCTTTGTCTAAGCTTTGTTCCGCCATTCTGCTGATTATTCCATTTTCGTGATTAGTATCAGATATATGAATTAGTGTTTTATATAAATCTTTTAATTTCTCAATTTGATTTTTTTGGACATCAATGTCAAATTGTACCTCACCCATTTTGAATTTTATTTCCACATCCAGATCAATTTTACCCGCTGTTTCCAGTAAAACATTCGAAATCGGCTTACGTGAGTAAGGAAACCGTTTTAACGTTCGTTTGGAGGAAACAGCACTTTCTCCATCAACATGAATTAATGCAAGGTTGGTGAAACAATATTCATCTTTTTTCGTTTTGATCAAAAAGTATATTTTTTCGTTATCTTCATGCATGACGTAATCATCTGCATCTGTTTTATCATAGTCAGATGGATCAATGATCTTACCAATATCTGATAAACCTAGCGCATCCGCAGCAATTTTTTTAAACATTATATATCCTTCCTTTCACTATCGCCCCACAAAAGGGCCCCTAATTTCAACATTCCATTGTATTCAGACCTATTCATTAACATGTCTTAATAAAAATAGAAATTCAATCACTATTAAAGTAATACTGGATGCTGGGCGGGATATTTATAATATTGCCGAACCGCTAGAGAAATACCCTTTGCTATATTGGTTGCCATCGTGTAAATGAGATGAAGATTGGTACAAAGAAGGGATTCATTTCTGACCGGATCATTTTCCAACACAACACCCATTACTCGACAATCCCCAATCGATGGGAGGATTTTCCCAAGTCCTTGACCTGGTCGTATAGATCCATTTTGAACAACAATGGAATTTAATAATTCCTCCGAGCCTAAAACACTATCAATGGCTACAATAAAGGTGTTTTTTGGAAGTTTTAATCGTGAGATTTCTTTCAGAATAGTTGATGCATCTAATGGATTCTGTAGGTCACCGATAATGGTCAGATGGTTTGGATAAATATCATATAGTAATGTGCCAACAAATGGACCAAGACTGTCACCACTAATTTGATTAGACCCTATTCCGATCACATAAATATGCTCAGTTCCTTCTGGTATGAGGGAAAACAGAGCATCACGAATAAACAGTGGAGCCAGAGTATGATTATAGGGAATCATTTTTGTTGATGGAGCCTGTGTCTCTTTCTCATTATTTTGGATAGACATACCAAATCTCCTTAAAAGTTAAGAATGGTTTCCACGTTTGGGAGTGTAATTGATGTTTCAATATTCTGCATTTATACAAAAGAATCCTTCTGAGTTATTCATATTTACTGTTGAAAAAATTTTCCATTAATATTTCTTGGTATAATTGGTTCTAATAAGAGAGAACGATCAAAAACGTTCCTAAAAATTGGCGATTTTTATAGTACTGTAATCTATGTAACTGAAATCCAGTGGGTATTTGATTATATTTAATTAATGGAGGTGAAGAAAATGAAGGTAAAATACCCTGTAAAAGGATCTTTTGATATTAAAGAGGTTAAAGCCGACTTAAAGCCATTTGGTGGGATTTGTGCAAAAGTAGTAGAGGACAAGCTGGAATATCAAGTTTCAAAGGAAAATAAAGATGCAGCATATGCACAGTTAAAAGAAAAAGGCTATATCGAATAAGAGCCAGGTCTCTACCTGGCTTTTTCTATCATTCAGTGTTTATTTTTCATTCAAAACCATATTAAAAAAACCACAATGGCTCAGCGTGGTTTTGTAGTGTTTAAATAATAGTATGAATAATTATGTATACTTAAGTGCAAATTCCTTGATTACTCGATTAACTTCGGAAGCAGATTTTGTAGGGAGTTGGTGTTTGCCGTTTTTTATAAAGATTAATTCATTATTTCGAAGACTTTTACTGATTAATTGCGCATGCGGCTGAAATTGTTTGTTATTTTCACCATATAACAGGAGAACAGGATGTTTTATCCTCGGTAATTGCGATGTGCAACAATACGTTAAACTATGCTGATAATATTGCTGAATATTTTTGGCGTTTCCTTTTTTGGCCTCGTTATACAACTCTGTAAAGGTCTCTTTTGTGTCGGAATTTCCATAACAAACAGATGTCACAAGAGCTTTCATCCATTTTTTTTTCGATAAAAACGCAGCTAGGGCAATTTCCTTTCTTAACAACCAGTCATTTACTTCTGACATCGAACTAATTAAAATACCACCTATAGCTCGTTCGGGATAGGATAGTAAAAAGTTTAAAACAATTGAACCACCAGTAGAATAACCGCAAATAAAGGCTTTCTCAATCTTTAATTTATCTAATAGATGGACAATATCATCACAAATAAGGGCATAGGTGAGCGGATAATCGGAAATAGCACTATTTCCATGACCACGAATGTCAAACACAATTGTTTGAAATGACTTCGATAATTCCTCGATTTGATATTTAAAATTGGCACTGGTTAAAAGAGGGGATGGATGAAAACAATCGGGACACCTTGACCTTTCACTTCGAAGTATACATTTACCCCTTCAAGATTGACGGTTGGCAAAAGATTCACCTCCTAAAATGAAGTAAATTGGAGATACTTTGCCTCATTATTTGCAAAAGAGAAATGAAATATGTATGTGGGATTATGCTCTTGCATTGAGTCGATAATGAGATCCATTGAATAGCAAAAACCCTACAACAGTGTAAAGTGTAGGGTTTGAATTATTTATATTTTTTTTATTTTTGAAGGGTTGTTGACTTTATAGGAAACAGAAGTCTCGAGTAGCAGTGCTTCGTCTTCAACATCCTTGCCTTTTGGTAATGACTTTTTAACAATTTTTCCATCAAATTCAAGCTTTTCTCCTACCGAAAGCTCAAACTTTTTTAATGTTTTACTATGTGCACACCAAGCAAGTCCCACTTCAAGTGGTTCTTCTGCCTCAATTACAACGTTTTCGAGTACTATCACCTCGTCGTTTTCCTCATTAAAATGGTTCCAGCTAAGGGCAAACTGTTTAACTTGAGCGGTAAAATGAACCTTCTCTGCCGGAAGAACTAGCTTTGGTGCTTTTTCTTTTTTTTCCTTTGCTGATTTTTTCGGCTTAGGCTGATCCGTATTTATCTGTGCCGGAGTAGGGCTTGTGTCCGCAGGATCAGTCTGTGGCGCATCCTCGACAGCGATTTCGTCTAATGTGGTTACAGATTGTTGTGTAATCATTTCCTTCCCAAAGCTTGCAGACTGCATTTCTTTTAGAAGAGCAGGATGGATGCAGGATAAGTTTCCATCCTTGAATTGGATCACTAATGTATTGTACTCTCCGGTTATTCCATATGACTCATATCCTTTAATCGAAACTATTCGTTGAAGCGTGCGTTCTTTGTACCAGAACTCCTTCTTTGCTTCCTTGGATCCACTTAAACCCCATTCACGTACCTTCTCAGTATAATGAGCTTCATCTAAAAATTGTATGTAATCACCCTTCGGAGGGATATAGTTGGTTGTATTGGCATCTTCTATGTGCGGCAAAATTAACGCCATAATTTCACATCCTTTCTTCGCTTATTTTACAACGTCGTGTTTCATTTTCAAAGCAATTCGGGATTTCATTCAAAATTTGATTAATATTTAAAGTATTTTTAGTTATTCATCGTTCATTATTTGAATTCTACTCTCGTTACTTGTAAGATTTTATTCATGAGAATCTATCAAAGTGCAAACGACAATAATTTCTTATTAAAGGGTGTAAACAAACATGTCCATTCTATCTATTTTCTCCATTATTATTAGTATTGTTATCTACGGACTGATTTGCTATTACATTGGTTTTAATGGCTGGGCTTGGCTTAAGTCTGCGAAATTTGCGAAATATAAAAAGAGCTATGTAACTTCAATGGTGTTTTTATCACTTTCTATTTTTATAGGAATTTATCTCCCTTATGCCGGTCTGCAATGGATAAGCGGTTTTTGGATGGCGATTTTAGGGTATAGCTTTATCGTTTTGCCTATTGCAAATATTGTCCACTTCTTATTAAAAAAGAAACAGGTGTTCTGGATCGGAATAGCAGTCCTGTCCTTTTACCTGTTTATCTTTATTTATGGATCTTATAATGCGTGGGTTCCCGTTGTTAAGACGTACGATATTCAAGTTAATAAAACAGCACAGAATAAAAATCTCAAGATTTTTATGGCATCTGATCTTCATTTAGGTCAAATGGTAGGTAAGTCCCATCTAGATCGCCTTATTAGCTTAATCCATCAGGAAAAACCGGATATTGTGTTATTACCGGGTGACATAATCAACGATAACATTCAGCCTTATCTAGAAAAAAATATGGGGGAGACTTTGGGGAAAATTGATGCTCCACTAGGTGTATATGCAGTACTAGGCAATCATGATTATTACGGAAATGATAAGGATGCTATTTTAGCAGAAATGGATAATCTGGGTATTCGGGTGTTAATGGATGAGTATGTTTTGATTAATGATTTTTATTTAATTGGAAGGAAGGAACATACAGATAAAACGAGAAAAGTATTAAGTACATATTTAAAAGGACTAGATGCTACAAGACCAATGATTATGATGGACCATCAGCCTAAAGATCTAAAAGAGGCAGAGCTGAATGGAATTGACCTCCTTCTATCTGGCCATACTCACAAAGGCCAATTAGCACCAGCCAATCTATTAACCGATTTAATCTATGAAAATGATTATGGTTATTTGAAAAAAGGGAGCATGCATTCCCTTGTTTCGTCCGGGTTTGGATTATGGGGTCCACCAATCCGTATCGGCTCACAGGCTGAGGTTATGGTCATCAATGTCCATTTTAAAGATAAACAAAAGGGGGAGTAGAGTTTGTTTAAAACAGAGGAAAGAGATTCAATTTATAAAGTGATTTATAACAGAAGAGATATTCGTAGTTTCCTGCCAGATCCGATTCCAGAAGAAAAGCTTAATCGAATCCTTAATGCTGCTCATCATGCACCATCAGTTGGTTTTAGTCAGCCGTGGAATTTTATTTTAATCACTTCACAAGATATCAAAGATAAATTAGCTTGGGCTGCCGATAAAGAGCGGCGGGCGCTGGCGATCCATTACGAGGAGGACGGGGAAAAGGAGTCCAAATTTCTTGATTTAAAAATTGAAGGACTGAAAGAAGCACCTTTAACTATTTGTGTAACTTGTGATCCGACTAGAGGGGGTTCGCATGTACTAGGGCGTAATTCGATACCGGAAACGGATGCCCTGTCGACAGCTTGTGCGATCCAAAATATGTGGCTTGCTGCCTGTGCAGAGGGACTTGCGATGGGTTGGGTTAGCTTTTATAAAAAGAATGATGTTCGTGATATCCTGAATATTCCACCACATATTGATCCATTAGCTCTCATTTCGATCGGGTACACCGATCACTACCCAGAGAAGCCTTTATTAGAGCTAGCGAACTGGGAAAAGAGGCATGAACTCGAACCGTTGATTTATCATAATCAATGGCTTGAAAAATAAGTATATGAGTACATCCGTCGTCTATGGTGACGGATGTTTTTATTCAAAGCCTTTTTTAACTGCACTTAAACAAAAAAGCACTGATCAATGATCAGTGTTTCATGTCTTTATTACGAGGATTTTTCTTCACAATCAACAATATGAATGAGGGAGCTGCGCTTGATCCAGTATTGAAAATTATCGACTGGAAAGACTCCCCTGCAGTTAGAATTTTGCATTTGTACAACGACGCTTCCAGGTGTAACCTCCACAATTTTTAACTTGTCTGCATTACTGAGATTGGGAATAAAGCTGCTTGTTATTTCGAATTCCATATTTGTTACTAATTTCAACATTTAGTTGCCTCCAGTTGTTCATCCAATTCATTGTTCAAATTCTATTTTCCCCAATATTTGATGAATTATCCATATGTTGGGTGATTTTCAAAAATGTACTTATTCACGTTCATTGCTCTTCTCATTGTATCTTAGATTGCAACGAAAGCAACCAGTTTTTTTCTCAAGGACACAGCCGTAAAGAGATCAACTGGATGAAAATACAACAAAAAAGACACACCAGAATCTGTTGTGTCTTTAACAAATGGTTAGATTCTTTGCACTTCTGCATCAAAAAGTTGTTTTTGTTGGGTAATGATCTCTATTGCTTGATCAGAAATATGGCTCAATTGCTGATACAGGTCCTTAGATGAGGGTCCATCGCCTTCCTGTACCTCGTGAAACACCTGTTCAGCAAGCTGGCGTCTTTTATGACCAATTTCTCGCAATTGATCGCCTAGTCGTTCGAATTGTTCACGCTCCAAGATAATTACCTCCTAAAGTGTCATATCTCTTATGTCATTTACTATGAGCTTTTCTCTATTTATTATCCAATTTAGACCCTATTTTTTTCAAAATAATTCTTTCAATTGCTTCCCAAGGGAGAAGGCTTTTCAACCGAATCGTTGATTTGACACCATTTCCGATTGGATATCTGAAACGAGGTCTTTTACGATCGGATGCTATTAGTGCTACTAACTTTGCCACGTCAAGCGGGTTGCCATGTTTCGTTTTTCCAGTTTCGATTTCATTGATAATTCCTGTCAAATAGGATTTATAAGGTGATTCTAAATCTATTTTTATTTTATCGACAATTGACCAAATTTTTGTTGCGTAAGAACCTGGTTCGATAAGAACGACGTCGATTCCAAACGGTATTAATTCAAGACGCAATGATTCACTATATCCTTCTAATGCATGCTTTGAGGCCACATATGGTGATAAACCGGGAAAGCCAATTTTGCCGCTTATGCTGCTCATGTTAATAATTCTCCCGTACCCCTGTGAACGCATGATTGGGAGGATTTCCTGAGTAATTGAAATTACTCCAAAGAAATTGGTTTCAAATTGTAACCGGTACTCCTCGACGGACACCTCTTCGCTAAAACCACCAAGCGCAAACCCTGCGTTATTGACGAGGACGTCAATTGTAGGATATTGAAGAAGATTTGATTTGAATTCTTTAATTGATTTAGATGAGGTTACATCAAGTGTGTGGATTGTCAACTGTTGCGCTACATTTTGTTGTTTTGCCGTTTCTAACAGTTCCGTTGATTTTTTGCTATCTCTCATTGTTGCTAAGACATGAAATCCGTTCTTTGCTAGTTCTATAGAACATAAGAGCCCAAATCCACTTGAAGCCCCCGTAACCACTGCTATTTTATTGCTCATTTTTCTCTCCTTCAGCACTCTTTTCACCATTGTATGCTAAATAATCCATTGACTCAATCATACAAAGCTTAATAAAGAGATCCGAAAAAGGGAAGAGCGGTCCTCGATATTAAGGGCCGCTTTCGATATTAATTTGATTTTTTTGATTTTAAGTCTTTTTTTGTGATTTCGCTTCTAATATCTGTTTCCTTGTTAAACTCTGTATCTTGCGTTTTGTTACGAGGATATTTATTTCGACGTTCTCGGTTATCATTCTTATTTGTCATGAATCTTGACCTCCCTTCAAAGCATGAGGAAAGAGCCCAAAAATGGGCTCCATTCCATATAGAAATCAGCATTATTGTCCTTGTTGATTTCTTAAGGATTGTTCTCCGAGGGCGATTAAACGCTTTGTCATTTCACCGCCGACAGAACCATTAGCACGTGCGGTTGTATCAGCACCAAGTTGAACATCAAACTCGTTGGCGATTTCCTCTTTCATTTGCTGTAGCGCATTTTCTGATCCAGGAACCAAAAGTTTGTTTCTAGCCATGATCCATCACTCCCGCCAAATGGTTTGAGCTATTTATAAAAAATAACTCAATCTTAATTTCACCGATTTGTGCATAATGATGTATAGAATTATTCGCCTTCAAAGTTAACTTTTGTAAAACAATTAATGATTTATGAAAATTCATAATTGTAAATCGTGTCAATTTATGGTACTTTTCTTTATATGTTAACTAAATAATATTTTAAGTTAACATAATTATAAATGTATTTATTGAAATGTTTTTACAACAGAAAAGGGGAATAAAGGATGGAAATTCAAACAAAAAGAGACTGGAAAACCTTAGCTGAGAACGTGATTGGAGGATATCAAGTTACGGAAGAGGAAGCACTTGCGATTGTTCAAGCAAAGGAAGAGGAAGTACTTGAAATCCTGAATGCGGCCTACCTAATACGTCATCATTATTTTGGCAACAAAGTAAAGTTAAATATGATTATCAACACAAAGTCAGGACTATGTGCTGAAGATTGTGGCTATTGCTCCCAATCAATTATTTCTGATGCCCCGATTGAAAAGTATGGTTGGTTAACAAAGGAGAAAATCGTCGAAGGAGCTCAGGAATCGATTCGTCGAAAAGCGGGTACCTATTGCATCGTTGCATCTGGACGCCGCCCATCAGATCGAGAAATTGATCATGTCATTGAGGCTGTCCAAGAAATTCGCGAAACAACTGACCTTAAGATTTGCTGCTGTCTTGGCTTTTTAAATGAAGAGCATGCTAAGAAGTTATCAGAGGCTGGTGTTCATCGTTATAACCATAACATAAACACGAGTAAGGGCAATTACGAAAATGTATGTTCAACCCATACATATGAAGACCGTGTTGATACAGTTGAGAAAGCGAAGGAATCAGGGATGTCACCTTGCTCAGGTGCGATTTTTGGAATGGGTGAAAGCGATCTCGAGGCGGTTCAAATTGCGACAACCTTGCGTCAATTAGATGCTGATTCGATTCCATGTAATTTCTTAAATCCAATCGAAGGTACACCACTAGAAGGACAGAAACAACTGAATCCGCGCAAATGCTTGAAGCTGCTTTCGATGATGAGATTTGTTAATCCAGCGAAGGAAATTCGGATGTCTGGGGGACGTGAAGTTAATTTTCGCTCTTTGCAGTCATTAGGACTTTATGCTGCAAATTCAATCTTCGTAGGAGACTACTTAACAACAGCCGGCCAAGAACCAACAGCGGATTGGGATATGATTAAGGATCTTGGTTTTGAAATTGAAGAGTGTGCGCTTTAATATTTATCCAAATAAAAAACTCATCGGTTACCCGATGAGTTTTTAGATTATGAAGATTGTGTTTCAGAAGATTTCATTTGTGTTCCGAAAAAATCCTTCATTAGAGGATTTTCATGGACAATTGAGTCAAGTGTATATTGGTCAAGCACCAGAAGAAATTGTTCTAGGGCAGTTCGAAAAATATGCTTTAACGAACACACTGGCGTCATCACACATTTATTATTGTGTTTTTCAAAACATTCGACGATAAAGAAATTTTCCTCGGTATGGCGAATGATTTCACCCAGATTTATTTCTGACGGTGATTTGGCTAAACGAATGCCCCCATTTCTCCCTCGAATGGTTTCTATATAGCCCAATTTCCCTAAATGATGAATAATCTTCATTAAATGATTTTTAGAAATATCATATGTTTCAGCGATTTCCTGAATATTGGATAAGTCCTGATTGTTTTTTGTCGCTAAAAATATTAAAACACGAAGCGAATAATCGGAATAAGTAGTTAAATGCATATTTTTTCCCTCACATTCAATTGCTACTACCATTTTAGCATAATGATCTCCATTTTTTCTAAAGATGTATTTTATATATTGCATTTCCAGAAAATTTTCTATATTATAAAGATGTATTTTACATACTACTTTATTCGAAAAAGGGGATTTCGAGATGCTATCGCAAAAAACAATTGAAACCATTAAAGCAACAGTTCCTGTATTAGAGATGAAGGGAACAGAAATTACGACCGTATTTTATCAAAATTTGTTTACGAATCATCCTGAGCTATTAAATATTTTCAATCATGCCAACCAACAAAGAGGTCGTCAGCAAACAGCATTGGCAAATACCGTTTTAGCTGCAGCCACTTATATTGATAAGCTGGAAATGATCATTCCAGGTCGTGAAGCAAATTGCCCATAAACATCGTAGTCTTGTTATAAAACCGGAGCACTATCCAATCGTGGGCGAGCATTTACTTGGAGCGATCAAGCAGGTGCTAGGGGATGCGGCTACTGATGAAATCCTAAATGCCTGGGGTGAGGCATATGGTGTTATTTCGCAAGTCTTTATCGATATTGAAAAGGAAATGTATGATGAGGCAGCTGCATCATTAAGCGGGTGGCGTGAATTTAAACCATTTAAGGTAATAGAGAAAGTAGTAGAAAGTGAAGTAATCACTTCCTTTTATCTCGCTCCAACGGATGATTTAAGTGTACCTGAATTTAAACCTGGGCAATATATTACAATTAGAATCCAAATTCCAGGCGAGAAGTATTTATTAAATCGCCAATACAGCCTGTCCGCATCACCTGGAAAAGACTATTTCAGAATTTCCGTCAAGCGTGAAGCAGAGGAAAATACTCCGCAAGGGAAGGTATCGAATTATTTGCATGATCATATTCATACAGGTGACCAATTAGAAGTAACGGCTCCAGCTGGTGATTTTATTCTAAATACCGATACAGATACGCCTGTTGTCTTTTTAAGCGGTGGGGTTGGTATTACTCCGTTTATGAGTATGGTAAACAATCTTGCTGATAAGCAATCAAATCGCGAGATCCACTTTATCAATGCTTCACGAAACGGCAATTTGCAACCATTCAAAACTGAATTAGCCTCTTTAACCGATAAACTTACACATTATCAGCTTTCTTACGTTTATGAAAATCCTTCAGAGACTGATCGAAATGAGGATTATTTTATAAAAGCAGGCTATATTGATAAGGCATGGCTAAAGGAAAATGTGCTAGTTGATAATGCTGACTACTACGTTTGTGGACCTGTACCATTCTTACGGGCTATTGTTCTAAATCTAAATGAGTTAGGAGTTACAGACTCACAAATTCATTATGAATTTTTTGGTCCAGCGATGAGTCTAGAAGCTGAGCACCAAATGATATAAAAAGCAAAGGCTGATCTTCTGATGATCAGCCTTTTCAAACCTTTAATAAATTTAAACTATGTCTAAATCGAATTAATAATAATACGGAAACGGGACAATGAATGGGTAAACAAAAACCGTATAGGGAGCCGGCACCGCCGGAAACGTCTATATCTTCTTCGGCCGCCGCCATAGCCACCGCCATAATAGCCAAAATCTCCGTAAACCCGAGATTCTGGAGATTCATGAACCTCCTCTTCAACCATTTCGGGCACTAACATTGTAACATTTTCATTATCCATGTCCTCAATAATACCCTCAACTTGTGTTCCGTCTGTCATTTGACCGAGTACATGGTAATTCATAAACTTCTGACAGGCACCTTTAACGTTTCTAATTTCACTATCTCTTGTATTTGGATGCATTGGGTCAAATCCATAACCATAATAATACATAATTAATCCCTCCTCTTTGTACATATATGTTATTCAAAAGGGGAAAGTCAGGTTAAAGGAAATTAAGCAAAGTTTATTTTATATATGTACTTTTGAATGAGTTATGATATAATAAATTGGTTTCAAATTATGTTAAAATATTAATCACAATGATATAAAGAGGTTCTAGCTACCCTCTCAAAAAAACTAAGGAAAACAGGACTGCTTTCTTAGTAGTGCTGTTTTTTTGATGTAAAGGAGTAGAAAATTTATGAAAAACGATAAGGCCGTAGTTGTATTTAGTGGAGGCCAGGACAGTACAACCTGTTTATTTTGGGCAATAAAACAATTTAAAGAAGTTGTTGCTGTGACATTCGATTACAATCAAAGGCACATAACAGAAATTGAGTGCGCAAAAAATATAACGAGTGAACTTGGAATAAAACATCATATTTTAGATATGTCTTTATTAAATCAATTGGCACCAAATGCTTTAACTAGAGCTGATATTGCTGTGAAGGAAGGGGATGAAGGCGGTCTGCCATCAACGTTTGTCCCTGGGCGTAATTTATTATTCATGTCCTTCGCAGGAGTATTGGCGAATCAAATCGGTGCAAAACATATTGTTACGGGTGTTTGCGAAACAGACTTTAGTGGCTATCCGGATTGCCGGGATGTGTTTATTAAATCTTTAAATGTAACATTGAATCTCTCAATGGATTATCAATTTGTCATTCACACACCACTGATGTGGCTAAATAAAGCAGAAACATGGCAATTAGCGGATGAACTTGGTGCATTTGATTTTGTGCGTGAAAAAACTTTAACGTGTTATAACGGAATCATTGCAGATGGTTGTGGTGAATGTCCAGCTTGTAAGCTCCGCCAAAAAGGCCTACAGGATTATTTATTAGACAGAAAGGAGCGCTAAACTTATGTATGGCTTTCGCATCGTGGATAAGCTCCAAAAAATTGATGAAGATATTCGCCGTGACCAGCTAAAATATCATTCCAGACGTGTCATGATTAGTAAAGAATTTACCTTTGATGCCGCTCATCATTTGCATGCCTATGAGGGGAAATGTAAGAATCTTCATGGACATACGTATAAAGTGATCTTTGGGATAAGTGGATTTCTTGATGAACGCGGTTTAATGATGGACTTTGCTGATTTAAAACAAATTTGGAAAGAAGAAATTGAGATTTTTCTTGATCATCGCTATTTAAATGAAACATTGCCGCCGATGAATACAACGGCTGAAAATATGGTTGTTTGGATTTATGAAAAAATGAAGGAAGCTTTAGAAAAAGAAGAAAGACAGCAGCAATATTTGGGTGCAAGAGTGGAATTTATTCGTCTTTATGAAACCCCAACCAGCTATGCTGAGGCAAGACGGGAGTGGATGGAGAATGAGTAAGCTGCCAGTAATGGAGATTTTTGGTCCAACGATACAAGGTGAAGGAATGGTAATTGGCCAAAAGACGATGTTTGTTCGTACTGCTGGCTGTGATTATTCCTGTTCTTGGTGCGATTCAGCCTTTACATGGGACGGAACAGGAAAACACTTGATTAAGCAAATGGATGCTAATGAAATTTGGTCAGAGCTAAAAGCAATTGGCGGAAACGGTTTTTCATTTGTAACCATTTCCAGGTGGCAATCCTGCCTTGCTCAAGGATATGAGTGAACTCATTAGTCTTTTAAAAGAAAACCAAATTAAAATTGGTGTCGAAACGCAGGGGAGCAAATGGCAGAACTGGTTTTTAGACATTGATGAATTAACGATTTCACCAAAACCACCAAGTTCTAAAATGAATACGGACTTTACTAAATTAGACTCCATTATTGAAAATTTAAAAAGTGGTAATAGGGAACAGCATTTTAGTCTAAAGGTCGTAGTCTTTGATGAGGAAGACTATCGTTTTGCAAAACAAGTTCATCTAAGATATCAGGATGTGCCTTTTTTTCTTCAAGTTGGGAATGCTGATAGTAAAACAGAAAATCAACAGCAACTTGTAATGGAGCTTCTCGATAGATATGAATGGCTGATTGATAAGGTTATGTCGGATGATGAATTTCAAAATGTTAAGGTCCTGCCGCAGCTGCACACCTATATTTGGGGTAACAAGCGCGGCGTATAGAAAGAATGAATGATTAGTAGGGGGAAACAAAATGTCAAAGGTAAATCGTGCCCAAATTGAAGAAGGGATACGTTTAATATTAGAAGCAGTTGGTGAGGATCCGAACAGAGAAGGTCTGCTCGATACTCCGAAACGGGTTGCAAAAATGTATGAGGAAGTGTTTTCGGGGTTGACGATTGACCCGAAGGAATATTTTGATACTATTTTTAGCGAAAACCACGAAGAACTGGTATTAGTGAAGGATATACCTTTTTACTCGATGTGTGAGCATCATCTCGTTCCATTTTATGGAGTTGCTCATGTAGCTTATATTCCTCGTAATGGAAAAGTAGCTGGGTTAAGTAAGCTAGCACGAGCTGTTGAAGCGGTATCGCGGCGCCCGCAATTACAGGAAAGAATAACTGCTACAGTTGTCGATACCATTATGGAGACGCTTGAACCACATGGAGCGATGGTTGTGGTAGAAGCTGAGCATATGTGTATGACCATGCGCGGTGTGAATAAGCCAGGAGCTAAAACTGTAACGTCTGCGGTACGTGGAATTTTCGTTGACGATGCTACGAAACGTTCGGAAGTATTAGCTTATATTCATAAATAAGGTATTAAGAGGGTGTCCCCAAAATATAACTTTTAGGGGCACCTCTTTTTTGCACTTCGAACGTTTACCTTGTCCGTTGATTTGATAACATGCTATATATGAATGCTGCAAAAGCAAATTACAATAGTGCATTTTTTTTGTAAAAATTAAAAAATAACTTGCTGTATTCAGAAAATTCTGTATAATAAAAGTAAGTTCTTCACCCTATCTGTCACTCAACAGAAGGAAGAGAAGAATGTTGATTAGCTTTACTTTATTGCAAGAACATGATTTGACTGTTAAGATTCATTGCACATTCTTTACCTGGATGTTACTCATGAATCATAAGCCAGTCCTTCCACATTTTTGGATGTGTTAGGGCTGGCTTTTTGTATGGCTTAAAAACTTCATCAAAAAGGAGGGAAGATCGTGAAGGGAGCACTTTCAGGTATAAAAATATTAGATTTAACTAGGGTGCTAGCAGGCCCATATTGTACGATGATCCTAGCAGATCTTGGGGCAGATGTTATAAAGGTTGAGGGACCGGGTGGAAGTGATGAAACAAGAGGCTGGGGACCTCCTTATAAGAATAATGTAAGCGCCTACTTTCTTTGTGCAAATCGTAATAAACGGAGTCTGACGATTAATTTAAAAACGGAAGAAGGGAGAGAAATCATACGCCAGCTTGTCAAAGATGCAGATATTGTCATTCACAATTTTAAGACGGGGACAATGGAAAAATGGCAGCTAGATTATGATCATTTACAACAAATAAATTCAAACATCGTTTTTTGTTCGATCACAGGATTTGGTGAAACGGGACCTTATCGGCATTTACCTGGATATGACTTTATTATTCAAGGAATGAGTGGAATTATGAGCATCACGGGGACAGATGAAAGTGGTCCATTAAAAATCGGTGTGGCAATGGTTGATATTTTGACAGGTTTATATTCTGCCATTGCCATTCAAGCTGCATTACTTGAACGAGAGAAATCTGGTTTGGGTCAAAAAATTGACATGTCTCTGCTTGATTGCGCAGTTGGATCGCTTGCCAATATAGCAAGTAACTATCTAATTTCCGGAAAAGTTCCGAAAAAACTTGGCAACGAACATCCAAACATTGTTCCCTATTCTACATTCCGTGCAAAGGACGGCGAAATGATTATTGCTGTCGGAAATGATCGTCAGTTTGCAACCCTATGTGAATTACTAGAACTTAGAGAAATTGCCGAAAATGAAAAATTTCGAACGAATTCAGCACGGGTTGAAAATCGTCTGAAATTAACTGGAATTCTAGAAGATCGACTCTCTCATCGCACTATGGATGATTGGATTGAGCTTTTTTCCAAACATAATATTCCGTGTGGACCTATTAATGCAATGGACCGAGTTTTTTACAATGAACAAATTGCTGCACGAGAAATGGTCGTGGAAATGGATCATCCAGAAGCAGGAGAGATCAAGCTTGTCGGCTCACCTATTAAACTATCAAGGACAGGAGTAACAATGAAACGCTATCCGCCAATGGCAGGGGAACATACGAATGAAATTTTACAAAACTTAGGTTATGACATAAAAGAAATTGAGTATTTCAAACAAAATCATATTATTTAGGGGGACGTTAAGATGAACTTTGAATTTACAGAAGAGCAAGTGATGTTAAGGAAGATGGTAAGAAGCTTCGTCGATAAAGAAATTATGCCGAACATCCAAGCATGGGATGAAAAAGGGTATTTTAATGCTGATATATTAAAACGTTTAGCTGAGTTAAATCTTATGGGAGTATGTATCCAGGAGCAGTACGGAGGCAGTGGCATGGATTATAATTCACTGGCAATTGTTTGTGAAGAACTTGAAAGAGGAGATACGGCATTCCGGACAGCCGTTTCAGTTCACACAGGTTTAAACAGCTTAACATTATTGCAATTTGGTACTGAAGCACAAAAACAAAAATATTTAGTTCCTCAAGCAAAGGGTGAAAAAATTGCTGCGTTTGGATTAACGGAGCCCGGTGCAGGGTCTGATGTTGCTTCCATCGCAACAACTGCGGTAAAAGATGGGGATGATTACATTTTAAATGGCTCTAAAACATGGATTTCCTTATGTGATTATGCTGACCATTTTATCGTATTTGCTTATACCAATAAAGAAAAGCGCCACCATGGAATTTCCGCATTCATCGTGGAACGGACGATGCCAGGATTTTCATCAAAAGCGATCAAAGGGAAGTTGGGAATTCGCGCAGGAAATACGGGCGAACTATTCTTTGATCAAGTAAGGGTACCAAAGGAAAATCTGCTTGGAAATGAAGGGGATGGATTTAAGATTGCGATGGCCGCGCTAGATAACGGACGATTTACAGTTGCTGCAGGAGCGGTTGGGTTGATTATGGCTAGTATGGAGGCTAGCGTGAAGTATTGCCATGAAAGACAAACATTTGGAAAAGAAATTGGTAAACATCAGCTTGTTCAACAAATGATTGCCAAAATGGAAGCTGGCTTACAAACAAGTCGCCTATTAGTATATCGAGCAGGGGAACTAAAGAATCAAGGCAAACGAAACACTAGAGAAACCTCACTGGCTAAATGGATTGCTTGTGATTTTGCTAATAACGCCGCAGATGATGCGGTTCAAGTCCATGGTGCTTATGGGTACTCTAGCGAATATCCAGTAGAACGATACCTCCGAAATTCTAAAGCACCGGTTATCTATGAAGGAACTCGGGAAATCCATACGATCATGCAAGCAGAATATGCACTCGGCTACCGCGAAGACAAACCATTAAATCAACCATTGCCTGCATGGCCATTTGAAAGTGATAAAGAAGCGGTTAAAAATTAATAAAAATAAGAAGGGCTCAACAATTCTCAAATACCATTTCCATAAAAACAGAAAGACCGAGTGAAGACTTCGGTCTTTCTGTTTTAATTCGTTTTCACTTCGCCGATACATTTAAACTGTAGTTCATATTGTTTATATAAATCTTTTAAAGCGGCAATTAGGGCATTATTCGCTTTTCCTAAATAGCTATCTCGAATGTGATTGAGAGGTTCATCTATCCCATCACGCAGACTGTGTCCTTTTAACATTCTAGAAATATATTCCTTCCCGTGATCCGTGGCTAGCGTACATGACGCTGCGACAATTACCCCATATTTCCTATCAATTTCAGCTGTTATCGTCAATGTTTCAAATACACTTTTAGCAGCCATTCCAGATGGTAATTTTGCATGACCAGCAATAAACATTGTGTTCATTCAAACTTCACCTCGTTTGTTCTGAATTTTCTATATATTTAGCATAATACAAAGAATGAAAGATAGGAAGGAAAAAAAGGGGAGTAATTCGACTTATTTTGTAAATTATTGTCGCCTACGTTAAAACAAATATAAATATGAATATAATCAGAATTAGTTCACAACTTCAACTCTTTTCCATATATTAACGGCGCAACTAGAATAATCCGCTAGTCGTGCCTATTTTCGCGAGAACTTTCGATTGACTCTTAAAAGAACTGTCCCTTTGTTACTTTTAAGACAATTTGCTAAGATAGTGTTAGGTCTGCTGCTAACAAATACATATACTTGAAAGGACATTGTTATGAATAATAAGAATGCAGAGTATTGGATCCATCACCTTGGTTTAAGTGCCCACCCAGAGGGCGGATATTTTAAAAGTACATATGAGTCGGAAACCATCATTACGGATAGTGGAATTATTGGTAATGGAAAAAAGCGCAAGTTATATACGAGTATTTATTTCCTGTTAAGGTCAGAGGATATTTCTCATTTTCATAGATTGAAATCAGATGAACTTTGGTATTACCACGGAGGAAGCTCGTTAATTGTTCACGTGATCGATGAGCTCGGGGAATACAAAAAAATCAAATTAGGATTAAACCTTGAAGAGGGAGAGGTACCTCAGGTGTTGGTTCCAAAGAATTCAATTTTTGGATCATCAGTGATGGAAGAGAAATCCTTCTCATTGGTGGGCTGTATGGTATCACCTGGATTTGATTTTGAAGATTTTGAGTTGTTTGAGCAGGAAGAATTACTGAAGGATTTTCCTCAGCATGAACAAATCATTAGAAAAATGGCATATAAAACGAAATAAGCGAAAAGCGTATAACTTTTAGAGGCAACCCGTTCTTTTGCGTATTATGCCTATTACTTGTCCATTGATTTCCGTTCCATGCGCTTCGCTTTCCGCAGGGCGGGGTGAGATTTAAAGATAAAGATAGTTTTTTATCAAAAATCATTACACAAAAAACCACTCAAAAGGATCGTAAATCAATGACCTTTTGAGTGGTTTTTCCTTTTTTAGAAATTGGCGAGTCAGTTCCGCGGATGTTTTTTAACTTGAAGATTCTTCCGTTTGAAGCTCAGATTGAACCTGGCTAACACAGGTTTGGGCTTGAGCAATTTCATTAGCAGCTTGTTTCAATGCTTCTTTAGCCAGAGTAGTGTTCGCTGCAGATTGTTCAATCGCCTGGGTGATGGAATCCTTTGCAAGAGATGTAGCTGCCTCAGCTTGTTTCAGTTTATTTGTATCAATTGTCATGGAAATTCCTCCTTTTTTTAAAACACAAATTATAGAATACTCCGAAGGGGACGTTTTATCCGTGTGATTTTTTTGTAAAAGGCTGTGTTAAATTTGAGAGTTGATTTCCGCTCTTGGTGCTTCGCTTTCCGCGGGGCGGACGGTGAGCCTGTCCAGCTGCAGCGGCTAGGGGCTCGGGGTCATATGCCTGTCGCCCCTTTGCAAGCCGTTTCCGCTTTTCCTTCTCCTCGTCGCTATCGCTCCTGCGGGGTCTCACCTGTCCCGCTGCTCCCGCAGGAGTCTTCGCACCTTCCGCTCCAATCAACTTGTGCACAAAAACAAATTGAGCTTTAACACAGCCTCGTAAAAAAATACGATAAAGTGTGGCGGGATGAAATGTATCGCTCCATGTCTGTTTGGTTAAATTAACGGAAACAGAAAATTGGAGGATATTTATGAAGAAAATATTCTGTATCATTTTCTCGGTAATGTTAATTAGTACTTATCTTCCCATTCGTAATGGAAAGGCAGAAACAAAACCATTAAAAGCAGCAATCATCATTGATGATTTTGGAGGAGGCATAGGGGGAGTAGAGGATTTTTTGGAAGGTGACATCAATATTACTGCTGCTGTCATGCCCTTTACGGAAAAATCAAAGGAGCATGCAAAATGGGCCCATAAAAACGGATTTGAGGTTATGGTGCATTTACCAATGCAACCCAAAAAAGGCAAGCTGTCCTGGCTTGGTCCAAAACCAATTACAATTAATCTCTCCAAAATTGAAGTAAAAAAACGAGTTAGAGAAGCCATAAAGAGCGTACCGTATGCAAAAGGATTAAACAATCATATGGGTTCGTTAGCGATTGAAAATGAAGAAATTGTCAGAGGTATTGTGGAGGTTGCCAAAGAAAAAAAACTTTATCTCGTCGATAGTGCCACTTCTCCTAAATCCAAAATCCCTAAAATTGCTAAAGAGTTAGGTGTTCCATATTTAGTGAGGGATGTATTTCTCGATGATATCTCATCCAGTGCTCATGTTGCCAAACAAATGGGTTTTCTCGCTCAAATTACTGAAGAAAATGGGCGGGGAATTGCCATCGGGCATGTTGGAATAACAGGCAAGGTTTGCTCTCGTGGTATTGTCCAATCAATGCAGCTTTATAAGAAAAAGCAAATAAAAATAGTCCCTGTTTCTGAATTAATTTTGGATGATTTCAGTGAAAAGTATTTTAAACTGAATCATAATATTTTTTCCTCAAGCGCTACTTCATTGTAGTGCTTTTGTATGCTGAGTATTCCTTTGTTGTGGAGAATTGTATTGATGGTTTCTTTTGACCATTCCGAGAACTTCAACTAAAATTAAACGTATATTGAAAAATTCATAATAGTTGAGGTGTATGTTAAGAGTGAAATGTGTATCGCTTGATCTTGATGGGACTTTATTAAATACAAATTTAGAAATTACATCAGCAAGTCTGGAAACTATTGTCGGGCTTAAGGAAAAGGGAATTGAAGTCATCATTAATACAGGGCGGGCATTTAGTGATGTAATCAAAGTTCCTGGCATTAAGGAATTGAACTGTCCAATTGTTTGTGTAAATGGGGCCATTCTTTTCTCAAAAACAGGAGAATTGTTATTTGAAGCTACACTTGATCGTTCGATCTATATGCCAATTTTTTCGAGCCTAAAATCGTTAGGGGTAGGAATTTTGATTTATACGGATCAAGGCGGTTTTCCATCTACACTCCCACCGACCCATCATAAAACCCCGGAAGAGCTAGACAATCTTTTCGATTCGTTTGATTATGAGGCATTATTGGAAAAACAAGACCTTAAAATTTATAAGTTAATTGCACTAGTTTATCCACATCAGCTTGAAAAAGTAGATCGTGTAAAAAAGGAACTTGCACAATTTGAAAAAATTTCGATGGCGTCCTCATTCCCAAATAATGTTGAAATCACTTCGATCGAGGCACATAAAGGTCTTGCCTTGCATCGCTTTGCACAACTTAATGAGCTTCAGTTTGATGAAATCTATGCTTTTGGTGATGGTGGAAACGATTTGTCACAATTTGAGGTCGCAACCCATTCAATCGCGATGGCAAATGCCCCACAGGAGATTAAAGACCAAGCATCATTTGTAACCAAGAGCAATGATGAAGATGGAATAACCTATGCAATTCGAGATGTTTTTAAATTAATATAAGATTTAAAAAGCGGAGTGAGAAAATCAATCACTCCGCTTCTTACTTTTAATTAGCAAAAAAGTTTTCTGTATAGTAGGGTTGGGCTTCTGTATTGAATGCGACACCCACACCTAAAAATTCATATTCTGTCCTTAATATATTTTCACGATGACCAAGTGAATTCATTAAACCTTCGTGCGCAAAAATACTGCTAAATTGTTCATACGCTAAATTTTCTCCAGCAGAGGTAAAAACAACTTCATCTTCTTTCATACGATCAAAGGGGGATTGACCCTTAAGATTTTGGTGATCAAAGTAATGATTTTCAGCCATATCTAAACTATGCTCTCGCGCTGTACCCGTTACATTAGCATTCCAAGTTAAAACAGGTAAACCAAACTTGACTCTTGTTGCGTTAGTTAAATCGAATAGCTGGTATTCAAAGCCTTCTCGTAATTGCGTTGATTCAGACGCATAAAAATCCTGCTTTGATTGCTCAACTTTTTCATTGATTATTTGGACAGCCGTAACGGTATTGTGCTCATGCTTATCATAAAAAAAGGTGATGTAGCTTCCATCTAAATGGTAAACATCATAGTCACGCTTTTTGTCAAATTGAAAATAAACGGTTCCTTTTTCAAGTTTTGATAACGGTTCGCCAAGTTGTTTTCGGACTGTATCCTTAGAACTTCCAAGCGTGATTCCTTTTTTGAGCTAACAAGATCCTGGTTTGTATATAATCCTACTACTTTATTGTTCTTATCGTAAGCCACCATCACGAAATTGTGGTAGTTTTGATGGTATGCACTCCATTGTAGTCCATACTCATTCATCGTCGAGCGCTGTTCGCTTCCCATTATTTCTTCAACAGACTGTCTCTGATTTCCAAGCTCAATATTATATATCGAGAAGTTATTCGAAGCTGGTTGTTTCAGCTCTGGTTTAGCCGGAACTTTCTTTGTATCTTGCTTCTCATCAGGCTTCTGTTCGATGGTTTGATCAAGAAAGATAAGAAGTTCATGGATACTCTCGAAAAACGAATCGATTGCTTGCTCATATTCTGGTGTGTTTTGTACTACTTTTACACCAGACGAGATTTTTTGAAAATACATGCCGTATTGGCTTTGCTCTAATTGATTTTTTACAATTGGCCAAGCAATGATGAAAGCAAAGATGATGATGATGTATTGGAATAATCTCCGCAAATGAAAACCTCCATTCTGGTAAAATTTTATCCAATTTTGGTCATGAATAAAAGTCAATCATGACAATTATTGAAGAAGTTTTCATTTTTTTGATTTCTCTATGTATGGACCAACTATTTAGTGTAGTGTTGGTCCAAAAAAGTGTCTTCAATTCTTTCTTATAAACACAGTTACACCGAATACGCCAAATCTTTTTTCATACTCCACTAAAAAATCATTTTCCAAAAGACAATCCTCCGCTACTCTAAAGCGTCTACCTCTACGAAGAACGTTTGAACAAGGATCTGCACTGCCAATTATATTTGCGTCAATGATTATACCTGGAGAAGTATTACGAAGTGGATTATTTTGCCACATAACTGTTACAACATCTGGGGGCGATTGCTTGAAAAAAGGACATATGCTCATCTCCTCAAAAGAAATTACTATATATAATGACAAAAGTTTAGATAGTGACTAATCACGTGTCATGGGTTTCAAAATTATTTATTGTCCATCTAACGAGGACAAGTGTATTGCTGCTATTTCGGAATACGAATTATTTTGGTGGAAAAGTAGATAATATTCGTGTTTAACGTTGTTTTGTTTTGTGAAACCATCTAAAATGTAAAGTGGAATAATTAAATAACAGACATTGAGGGAGGGTTTATTATGGTAAGTTCGCCATATACTGGTTTTTCTAAAAAAATACTTTTATTAGGTTCTGGGGAATTAGGAAAAGAAGTTATTATTGAGGCACAGCGCCTCGGTGTCGAGACCGTTGCGGTCGATCGATACGAAAACGCTCCTGCGATGCAAGTTGCACATCGCTCTTATTGTATTGATATGCTAAACGGGGCTGAATTACGTCGTGTAATTGAAAAGGAAAAGCCGGATTTAATCGTTCCTGAAATTGAGGCAATTGCAACTGAAACCTTAATTGAACTTGAGAAGGAGGGTTATCAGGTTGTTCCAACTGCTTTAGCTGCAAACCTAACCATGGATCGTGAAGGTATTCGCCGACTTGCGAGTGAGAAGCTTGGATTGCCAACTGCGAAATATGCGTTTGCAAATACGTTAGATGAATTAAAGGCTGCAGTTTCTGAAATTGGTACACCATGTGTCATTAAACCTGTGATGAGTTCATCTGGAAAAGGTCAAACCGTTTGCCGCAGTATGGATGATGTTGAAAACTCATGGAATGAGGCAATGGAAGGTGGAAGAGGTAAGAAGACAAGGGTGATTGTTGAGGAATTCATCCATTTTGACTCTGAAATTACGTTGCTCACCGTGAGATCTGTCTCTGGTACAACTTATTGCGCTCCAATAGGCCATATTCAAAAGGATGGAGATTATATAGAGTCCTGGCAGCCACATCCAATGTCAGAGGCGCAAATTGCAGAAGCTCAAGCTGTAGCAAAAAAAATCACAGACGCTCTTGGCGGTTATGGGATCTTTGGAGTAGAATTGTTCCTCTCGCCGGATTGTGTCTACTTTAGCGAGGTATCACCGCGACCACATGATACAGGAATGGTTACGCTCGTAACTCAAGATCTGTCAGAATTTGCTCTACATGTACGAGCAATATTAGGCTATCCAATTCCACAAATCCAATTGCTTTCTCCTGGAGCTAGTCGAACCGTAAAAGCATGGGAGGAAAGCAAATCCTATCAAATCACAGGAATTGAGGACAGCTTTGCCATACCAAATACACAAATTAGAGTATTCGGTAAGCCAGAAACAAAGATTGGTCGCCGAATGGCAGTCGCATTAAATGCTGCAGAAACAGTTGAATTAGCCCGAAATCGAGCGGAAGAGGCTGTTTCAAAAATAAAAATTGTCTATAATGCGTCTGACCTGTAAATTTATTTCTCATTTTTCGGTTAATCTGTCAGAAATTACTTTTAATTTTTTATTTCTTCTTTCTCCTCTATAATGAAGAAAGTATGCTTAAGAGGTGAAAGTATGGGTAGAATTTTTGTTATCATATTTGGTTCTATTATTATTGGGGTAGCTTATAATTTATTTTTAATCCCACATCATATTTTAAGTGCTGGTCTAAGTGGGCTTGCTATCTTATTGGGAATTATTACTCCTTTAAATACGGGTTTACTAAATTTTATTATGAACCTCCCGTTATTAATTGTTGGCTTCTATCATTTAGGTAGGCAATTTATTGGCTATACCATTCTATCTGTAAGTGTTTTATCAGCGAGTCTATATTTAATTCCGGTTATACCAATTTCATCAGAACCGATCCTTTCATCTTTGTTCGGCGGTGTTATTTCTGGGATTGGGATAGGGCTTGTCTTTCGAGCCTCTGGATGTACAGGTGGTTTTGATATAGTTGCCTTACTGATTGCAAAAAAAGAGATTTTCCACTAGGAGTATTATTTTCAGCTTTAAATGCAGTCGTTGTGGTTATTTCCGGCTTTGTTTTTAATTGGGATGCTGCATTAAATACACTCCTTGGAATCTACGCATCCGGTAAGGTCATCGATATGATTCATACAAAGCATATTAAATTGACGCTGATGATTGTATCAAGTAAGGGTGAAGAATTAAAGGATAAACTGCTCGCTAATCTATATCGTGGAATTACAATGCTAGATGGTGAAGGTGCATATACAGGAGAAAAACGGAAGATATTAATGACCGTGATAACAAGATATCAGCTGGCAGATGTAAAAGCGATTATTAAAGAAGTTGATCCTCATTCATTTGTGAATATTACACAAACATCAGATGTATTGGGATTCTTTCATCGAAACTAAACACATATGAGCAGGGCATGGTGTAAGAAACCATGCCCTTTTAATTAACATTATATCGGTTCGATCATAGGATTGAATGCTTGGAAGGAGTTAAATGCTAATTCTATTAAAACCCAAATATGCTACTAAAAATATTTTTCTTTTTTGTACCTCTAGGTTGATCAAAAACAAGAGGTCGTTCCGTTGCATTTTGCTTTTTTAATTCACTGATTTCGATTTCTAATTCTACAACTTGAGTCGAAAGGGAGGCAACAAGTTCTTGTAGGTCCTCGATTTCTCTTCTGTGTTGCAAAAGCTGGTAGGATGTAACTGAATCAGCTTTTTCATCCAATCTTCGTTCTAAGCTATTCAGCTTTGATGTTAATTCCTCCACCAGTTGATCATGTTCCTTTGGTGTTTTTAATGTTCCTGAGCGAATGGTCTTTTCAGGTAAAGTCGTGATTTCATGAAGAAGTACGCCATCATTAATTTGATTTTGGATAAACCTTAAACTTTTGATAGCCTCATCGTTAAACAAATAGTGACCGCGATCATTGCGTTCCATTGGCAAATCTAACTGCTTCACCCACCGTTTTACCGTGCTCACTGAAACACCCAATAATTTTGCAACTTCACTTGTGTTCAAAATGAGATCCTCCTTTTATTCGTACTTTACGATTTGTTATTTCCAAAACTTCCACCATTTCTTGTCTGCTTCTTCTTTTGTTCCTGCTGTATTTCTAAAGCTGGCGACCATATCCTGGAACATCGTTTCACGGGTTCGGATTTCTTGTTTAAAATGCATCCTTTCCTGGTGAAGCGTTTCAATGTAGAGTTCTCTATCTTTGTTTAGCGCATCAACTAAATTTCGTAATTCATGATGGGTCTCATCTGTTGCTTGATGCAGGGCTCTTGTTAGCGTATGAACAGATTGGTTTGTATTTTTTGTGGAGATAGCGAATCCTTCTGCTAGTGACTGAATCGAGTCCTTCGTGTCCTCAGAGGCTGAAGCGAAACTTTTTGTTAAAAATGTAATGGTTTCCGATGTGTTTTCAGATGTTGCTGCAATTTGATTCGTTAAAGTTGCAATGGTTTCATTCGTATTTTCAGAGCTTTGTGCAATTCTATCGGATAGCGTTGCAATTGTTTCTGTTGTAGAGGATGAAGATGCCGCAATTTCTTCTGTTAGATAGTCAATTCTTTCCTTCGTGTTTTCAGAGTTGGCTTCAATTTTATTCGAAAGGGCTGAAATGGTTTCTGAAGTCGATTCAGAATTTGTCATCAGTTGATTCGAAAGTGTTTCAATCGTTTCAGAGGTGTGTTCTGAAGTTGCGGTTATCACATGGGATAGTGTCATGATGTTTTCAGTTGTGTTTTCTGAGGATTCATAAATTTTATTAGAGAGCTCTTGGAGTTCTGATTTGGTATTCTCACTCAATTTATAAATCGAGTTGGAAAGAGCTTTGACAGTTTGGACGGAGCCTTTTGAAATCTCCTTTTTCACTTCTTCAATGACCTCTTTTCGGATTCCATTGCGAATTTCTAACTTCACTTCGTCTAACAAGCTTTGTTTATACGCATCCATAACCTTGAAAAACTCTTCTAAATTTGTTGTCTCTTGTTTTGTTTCTACCTCGCTGCTTGATAATCTCGTGATAAGGGAGGTTTCAAAGTCCTCGTCAATGTTCCCGATCGGTTTTTTTTCTTCGTTTTTTACTTCTTCTGTTAGTGGTATGGATGATTCTGACTGATTCCGTTCCAGTGCCGCTTCTAACTCGGCTTTTTGCCAATGAACGATGATTGGTCGAGTATGGTTCAGCTCCACATTTTCAGCGGATGGCTCAGTTTCATTATCCTTCTCACAAATTGGAGGAGGGGAAGAAATTCTTCATTAAACTGATCTTGTTTTAGATTAGATTGCTGCAGTAGTATGGTTTTAATTTGGTTCATACTGTTGCGTTCTCGTAAATCCTTAACTTTTTCTAAAAAAGTTAACTCGACTTCTGTGTAATACCTAGCTCCCTGTTTTGTCCTTGGAACAATAAGTAATTCATCCAGCGCCTTTTCCCATCTCTTGATCGTACCAACTGGTACACAAATTTGTTTTGCTACTTCTTGGAGGGTATATGTTTTTATATATGGACTATTCATGTTTATGCCAACCCTTTCTATATGATTCATAGTCTATTTACTAGATTCAGGTCTATTAAATTCCTTTTTGATAGTATTCATCATCCCATACCTGATTTTCCTGCCTCATGACAAAAGCTATCAAAACAAGACGTTTTTCTCCAAAACTATAGGTGAAATGTATGTGTATGCAAAAACTGTCGTCATGATTATTTGCATTATTCCTATTAATTTAGAAAAAATGATAAATATGTGAAAAAATGAACAATTTCTATTTGTTATGTGACGAACTTCACAAACTTAAATCGTTTTTAGATTTACTATATGTACATACAGACAATTTAAATAAAAATGTGCTCTTCAAGGAGGAACATTCATGAATAAAAAACGTTTAGTAATGATTGGTAACGGGATGGCAGGGGTACGTACAATTGAAGAAATAATTAAACTGTCTCCGAATGAATTTGAAATTACGATATTTGGAAATGAACCACATCCCAACTACAATCGAATCCTTCTCTCAACCGTTTTACAAGGAGATACATCTTTCCCTGAAATTATTATGAATAGTTGGGAATGGTATCAAAAAAACGATATTCAACTTTATACTGGTGAGGCCATCGTACAAATTTATCCGGACAAAAAACTTGTAAAATCAGATCAAGGTCGAGTAGTTGAATATGATGAACTCATCATTGCAACAGGCTCAAGCTCATTTATGTTACCTATTCCAGGTTCAGATAAAGTTGGGGTTACTGGGTTCCGTGATATCAATGATTGTGAAACGATGATCAAAGTGGCAAAAGAATATAAAAAAGCTGTCGTGATCGGTGGTGGCTTGCTAGGTTTAGAAGCCGCTAGAGGTTTGTTGAACTTGGGCATGAAGGTCGATGTCGTCCACTTAATGCCTGATTTAATGGAAAGACAACTTGATCCAAATGCTTCTGCGATGTTAAAAGCTGAACTAGAAGCGCAAGGTATGAATTTCTTGCTAGAAAAACAGACAACCGAGATTTTTGGAGATGATCGTGTTCAAGGATTACGTTTTTCTGACGGAACAGAAATCGATGCGGATCTTGTTGTAATGGCCGTGGGAATTAAACCAAATACAGCTGTTGCTAAAGAAAGCGGTGTTCCAGTTAATCGTGGGATTGTGGTTAATGATTTCATGGAGACAAGCATTCCGAATGTATATGCAGTTGGTGAATGTGCAGAGCACCGTGGAACGGTGTACGGATTGGTTGCACCCTTATATGAACAAGGGAAAATTCTAGCAGCACATCTATGTGGAGCCGAAACAAAGCCTTATGAAGGTTCTGTTACCTGGAACACAATTGAAAGTATCAAATGTTGATCTCTATTCAGCAGGTGAAATTTTAGACTCAGCAACGACGAAATCAATTAAGGTCCACAACGAGTTTGATGGTGTTTATAAGAAAATTCTGATCCGTGACAACAAAGTCGTTGGAATCGTCTTGTATGGGGATACAAAGGATAGTACCCGCTTGTATAAAATGTTGAGCACGCAAGAGGATATTAGCGGAATGACAAGCATTTCATTGCTGCATACAGGCTGTGGTGGCGAAGCTTTAGCAAGTGATGTCGCTTCTATGTCAGCAGATGATCTCGTTTGTGGTTGTAATGGAGTAACAAAAGGAACCATCGTCGAAGCGATTAACTCACTTGGCCTAACAACAGTCGAGGAAGTGGGAAGTTGTACAAATGCCGGGCGTTCATGTGGTCGTTGCAAATCCTTGATTTCAGATATCCTGGAACATACACTTGGAGATCAATATGATGCAGGGGCAAAAAAAGCAGGCATATGTTCTTGTACCGATTTAAGTCGAGATGATCTCGTTGCTCAGATAAAAGAAAAAGGCTTATCTAATATAAAAGAAGTCATGTATGTCTTAGGCTGGAAGCAAGAGGAAGGTTGTTCGAAATGCCGTCCGGCTATCAATTACTATTTAGGAATGATTTATCAGGATCAATACAAGGATGATCGTGATTCCCGCCTAGTAAATGAAAAAATGCATGCAAACATTCAAAAAGATGGATCGTATACTGTTGTGCCAAGAATGTATGGCGGAGTTACGAATGCTCAGGATTTAAGAAAGATTGCACAAGTGGCAGAAAAATATGAAGTCCCACTTGTAAAACTTACTGGTGGTCAACGGATTGGACTATTCGGTGTGAAAAAAGAAGATTTACCTGTGGTTTGGGAAGAACTTGGAATGCCATCAGGTTATGCATATGGAAAGACGCTTCGTACCGTGAAAACATGTGTTGGAGCTCAATTCTGTCGCTATGGAACACAAGATTCAATGAGTCTAGGAATTGACTTGGAAAAGAAATTTGAACGTTTAGATACACCACATAAAGTTAAAATGGGCGTCTCAGCTTGTCCGCGCAACTGTGCAGAAGCTGGCATTAAAGACATTGGTTTCGTAGGTGTTGACGGTGGCTGGGAAATTTATGTTGGTGGAAATGGCGGAACGGATCTTCGTGCAGCAGATCTATTATGTACAGTGAAAACACAAGATGAAGTAATGGGAATTACTGGAGCTTATATGCAATATTATCGTGAAACAGCTAGCTATTTAGAGCGAACTGCGCCTTGGATTGAACGTCTTGGTCTTGACCATATTAAAGAGGTTTTGGCTAATGAGGAAACACGAAAAGAATTAAATGAGCGAATGGATAGAACCTTATCCAAATACATTGAGCCATGGAAAGAAGCTATCGACAATAAAGATATCCGTGAGAAATATTATCAGACAACGCAAGTTCCAGTGTTAAACTAGTGGAGGGACTAAAATGGAGAAAATTGAAGCAGCATCTTATTCAAGACTTCCTGAAAGGGTAGGTCAAATTGTAAAAATTAAGGATGAAGAAATCGTCTTATTTCGTCTTTCAAATGGAGATGTGAAGGCTGTCGAGAACCGTAGTCCCCACCCAAAGGGAGGAACACTTGTTGACGGCTTAGTTAGCGGGCATTTTATCTATTGTCCGGTCTATGACTGGAAAATTTCACTACTAGATGGCAAGGTCCAAGCGCCTGATTCCGGACAAGTTAAAGTTTATCCTGTTGAAGTTGTTACCGATGGTGTATATATCCAAAAAATTTAATCAAGAAAATTTGTTCAATGTGGTATGATAACATAATATAAAGTGATAAAGGGGAACTCATTGGCAGTTCCCCTTTTACATACAAAAATGTTTGGCATGAGGAAGGTGGAAAACACCATGAATAAAGGAAAAGTATTATTAGTTGGAGCCAGTTCGGGGGATATTGGTTTAATAACTTTAAAAGGAATAGAAGCAATCAAGTCAGCCGAAGTGATTTTGTATGACCGCCTTGCCAATCCTAAACTTCTAGAATTCGCCCGGATGAATGTGAATTTATTTATTGTGGAAAGTTACCCGACCGTCATACGATGCGTCAGGAAAAGATAAATGAAGTGTTAGTTTCAAAGGCGTTAGAGGGTAAGCGGGTGGTCCGATTAAAGGGCGGTGATCCGGGTGTGTTCGGCAGAGTAGGAGAGGAAGCCGAAGCATTAGCAAATCACAAAATTGAATTTGAAATGATCCCTGGGATATCATCAGGAATGGCTGCTCCACTGTATGCGGGAATTCCTGTCACACACAGGAGATTTGGTGAAACCTTTGCAATTGTAACTGCACATGATAAATCAGTTGAGGGGATTCCTGTATTAGATTGGCAAAGTCTCGCAAATGGAATTGACACCATTGCCTTTTATATGGGTATTTCCAATCTACCCAATATTTGCAATAATTTAATAAAGCATGGCAAAGATGCGACTACACCAGTTATATTAATTCAATGGGGAACGTTTGGGCGTCAGAAAACACTCCAAGGGACATTATCTACGATCGCGGAAAAAGCTACACGTTTGAACTTTACGAATCCTGCGATTACACTCGTAGGTGGCATAGTTTCACTCAAAAATAAAATTAGTTGGTTTGAAAAAAAACCATTGTTTGGAAGACAAATTCTGTTAGTCCGTACAGGTGTAGGACAAAGTGAACTAGCTCAAAAGCTGACAAGTCTCGGTGCAGACGTTTATGAATATCCGAAATGGAAGAAAATTGACTCCACAGATAATGAGCAAACACTCAAACATATTAGTGAATATGAACAAATCCTATTCACATCGCCAGAAAGTGTAAATGACTTTTTTAATTTATTAATTAGGGAAAAGATCGATATAAGAGAGATTAACGCGAAAATTTACGCTGCTTCTACAAAATCTCTTCAAGCACTTAATATGCGAGGAATCATGGCAGATATAGAAAAGGACCTAATTGATGATTCAAAACTTCTCGTTGTCGGGGATGGTCGTTATATTCAACAGTACGAGAAGAGCGAACTGTTGATTACGAGTAAACTTCAAAATGATGATAAATTTGATCCAGTAATAAAGTTGATGCTTAAGGAAGCGAAACTTGATACAATCATTTTTCCTAGTAGTCAGTCAATAGGTGTATTTTTAGCTGAAATAGAGAAAGGTGTTATATTTTCTAAAACTTTACTAGAAACATCAGAGATTATTTGTATGGGCGAAAAAACAGCCCAAACTGCCATTGCCAACGCAATTGTTCCAAGTAAAATTATAAAAAAGCCAAACAAGGAATCCGTGATTGATTGTTTGCTTGATAAAGTATCACATTAAAAATAGAAAAACATTAAAAATAGAAAAATAACTAGCAAGTAAATAAAGAAGGAATGGTCTGATTATGGGTAACTTATATCCTATTTATGTGAATTTAGCTGAAAAAATAGTTGTCGTTGTTGGCGGGGGAAAATTGCTGAAAGAAAATTGTGCTCCCTAATCGATTCTGGTGCTAGGTTAGAGCTTGTGAGTCCAGAATTGACGGGTGTGCTTGAAAAGCTAGCCCAAGATAACGTGTTTACTTGGAAAAGGAAGCGATTTGAACCAGAAGATATCGAGCATGCTACATTCGTGTTTGCTGCAACGAACGATCGTAACATTAATCAATTCGTAAAAGCATCTGCAAGGGAAAATCAGCTTGTTTCATTAATAGATAATCCAGACCATTCTGACTTTCATATTCCCGCTACAGTTAAACGTGGAAAACTGTCACTTGCTATCTCCACTTCAGGTGCTAGTCCGCTTTTAGCAAAGAAGCTAAAGCAGCAGCTTGAACAATTATTTGATGATCGCTATGACGCTTATATAGAATTTTTGTATGAGGCTCGAATGACTATTTTAGCAAAAGTTAAGGATCCCATAAAAAAGCACCAACTGCTTTCCACCATTTTAAGTGATGACTACTTAGACAGTAATTCCCGTTGGGAGGACTTTCAGCATTTATTAAAAAAAGAAATGATCGATTTCTAGCTTAAGGTACCACCCCTAGCTAAAATGTTCGATCATTTTATTTTTTTGAAGCATAAGGAGTGATTACATTGTTCTTTTTCATTTATATGAATCAGTCCAAACAATATGACCATTTTGTGAAGAAGAGTACACATTTTCTGAAAAATGTTAAAATAAAAGAGTAAGGTACTAATAAATTGTAATTAAACATTAAAATTTTAAGCGCTTACATGATTGAATCGATCACCTTTGACCCACATACATAATGGAAAATTATTAATGGAGGAAGAGAGAATGAGCGATGAAATCAAATCATTATTGCGTGATGTTTTGAGGGAAGAACTAACCAGCTTTGAGAAAACGTTAACTTCAATGGAACAGGATCTGATTGAATTAAAATGCGAAACAGTAAAATGGTACGAAAAGCTAGGCTCAGACATTGAGAATGTTCATTCACGAATAGAGGCTATCGAAAAAAATTACGATGAAATGAAACAATGTCTCGATAAAATTGAACATGATCAAGCTAGAAAGGATCGGAAAATCAGCAGTATTATTGTTCAATACCAACATCTGGAATCTTTTATTAGCAAAGAAATAAAACGGTTGCAATCAATCAATTCTAATCAAAAAACAATTGAACTTCTTTCTTCCCGTTCGATTCAGCATGAGGCCGATATAAAAGAACTAAATCGTGTAGTAAATGATACTCCACAACATTTTAGTTAGGTACACTTTTAACAAGAATCAAGGAATGTATAACTGATAAAATGAGAACGTGCAAATGTTAAGTTTTTTTAATATAATAAGTAAGTGAGTTGGGTTAGTTTAGCTTTCAAAGGCCAGAACTAACCTTTTTTCTATTAAAATTTTAATAAACGTCCTCCTGAAAAAAACAAATGTACATCAGAAGAAGAAAGTTCTTGATTCTTTTGGAATAAAGAGTGATAATAAGAAATAAATTTGACAATAGAATTTTATGAGCAGGGGTTGTTAGAATGAAAGTCATTAAATTTGGTGGTTCATCATTGGCATCAGGTGAACAAGTTGAAAAAGTATTTAATATTGTTACATCAGATCCTGAGCGAAAAATAGTTGTAGTTTCTGCACCGGGAAAACGATATTCTGATGATATAAAAGTTACTGACATGTTAATCGCATGTGCTGAGCGCTATTTAGAGCATGGTGAAGCAGGCGATCTAGTTGATAAAATTGTAGAAAGATATTCTACTATAGCTAATGAATTGAACATTCCTTTTGAAATTATTAATAAAATTAGAGAAGATCTACTGCTATTATTGGATGGTGATAAGAGCTCACCTGAGCGTTATCTTGACGCAATTAAAGCGAGCGGTGAAGATAACAACGCAAAGCTAATTGCAGCATACTTCCAACATAAGGGAGTAGATGCTTCTTATGTAAACCCTAAAGATGCAGGTCTTCTTGTAAGTAATGAACCTGGAAATGCTCAAGCCTTACCTGAATCCTATGAACGACTTTACTCGCTTCGTGACAATTCTGGTATTGTTATTTTCCCTGGTTTCTTTGGATATAACGAGTTTGGTGAAGTATTGACCTTCTCACGAAGTGGTTCGGATATAACTGGCTCTATTTTAGCTAATGCCACAAAAGCTGAAGTGTATGAAAACTTTACGGATGTCGATGCAGTTTATTCTGTGAATCCAAATATTGTTCATCAACCAAAAGAAATTAAAGAAATGACGTATCGTGAAATGCGTGAGCTATCTTACGGAGGATTTTCTGTTTTTCATGAGGAAGCATTACTTCCAGCCTTTAGAGCAGGAATTCCAGTAAACGTAAGAAATACGAATAACCCTTCAGCACCGGGGACAAGAATTGTAAACAAACGTAGTAGCTCAGTCGGTCCAGTTGTTGGGATTGCAAGTGATGGTGGATTCTGTAGTATTTATGTTGGTAAATATTTAATGAATAGAGAGATTGGATTTGGACGGAAATTATTACAAATCTTAGAGGACTTTGGCTTCTCCTATGAGCATATTCCATCTGGAATTGATGATATTTCGATTATCTTAAGCCAAAACCAAATGAGTGCAGAGGCAGAAAAAGAAATTGTTAATCGAATTTATAGTGAACTAAATGCAGATGAAGTAATAATTGAGCATGATTTAGCCCTTATTATGGTTGTTGGTGAAGGAATGCGCCATAATGTAGGGACAACTTCACGTGCTGCGAAAGCGTTAGCTCAAGCTCATGTCAATATTGAAATGATTAACCAAGGATCTTCTGAAGTTAGCATGATGTTTGCTGTAAAAGAAGACTTAGAAAAACGTGCTGTTCAAGCACTTTACGAAGAGTTTTTCGTCGCCGTTCCAGTATAATCCTATTACGAAATATGGCGGCTCATATAATAATTTAAAAAAGTAGGCCGAACATTCTTGACTTTGCTCCGATTGTTCTGCCATAATAAATTAAAATTAATGAACGTTGAAAAAGGACTAGTATGCGTGCCACTTAAGTGCAAGAGAGCGGGGTTTAGGAGCTGGAAGACCCCGTCACATTAAAGCCGCAGAACCTACCTTTTGAGTCCTATGTACAAAGCATAGGCGCAGGTCATGCGTTATCAGTTAAAGTGGGATGTATTTGCTACATCCAAAAAAGGTGGTACCACGGAATCAAGCTCTTTTCGTCCTTATTTATTTAAGACGAAAAGGGCTTTTTATTTTATTTTGACTTTGTTAAATATGTCTGTTGCTTTCCGCTCCAGGTACTCGCTTTCCGCGGGGCGGGCGGTGAGCCTCCTCGGCGCATAAGCTCCTGTGGGGTCTCACCTGTCCCGCTACTCCCGCAGGAGTCTCGCACCTTCCGCTCCAATCAACAGATTGCTTAAAAATCAACAACGTCATTAACACATTTTATTAAAAAATAAAAATGTCTTCTGCAAGCAACATCGCTTGCACTTTTAACAATCACGGAGGCTTGAAAAAATGGAAAAAAAGCGGGTAGTCGTAAAAATCGGAAGTAGCTCATTAACTAATTCAAAAGGTGAAATCGATTATGAAAAATTCACCGATCATATTGAAGCCATTGCCGCACTTCGCTCAGAAGGACACGAGGTAGTGCTAGTCTCTTCAGGTGCTGTGGCAGCTGGATTTAAACGTCTCGGCTATCCTTCAAGACCTGTCACTTTAAAAGGGAAACAAGCTGCTGCTGCAGTTGGGCAAAGCCTATTAATCCAATCCTACATGGAGCAACTCGGCAAATTTAATATCGTTCCCGCGCAAATTTTACTTACGAGAAAGGATTTCTCAAAGAAAGACCGATATCGAAATGCTTATTCAACTTTGACAGAGTTACTAGAAAGAGGGATTCTCCCGATTATTAATGAAAATGATACGGTTTCCGTTGAAGAGCTGACATTTGGTGATAATGATATGCTTTCTGCATTAGTAAGTGGTCTTGTTCATGCAGAACAGCTCATTATTTTGACGGATATAAATGGTTTATATGATGCGAATCCTAGAACCAATCCTGATGCGAAGAAGTTGGATTTTCTTCATGTCGTGACAGACGAAATGCTGAATGTTGCCGAAGGAGCAGGCTCGAATGTTGGAACAGGTGGGATGCTATCAAAGCTCATCGCTGCCAAAACGGCTTTATTATTAGGTGTTCGAGTGTTTATTGGTCATGGAAAAGGAAGGATGAAATTACTTGAGATTTTAGAAGGCAAAGGCGATGGGACTTATATCGGTGGTGATGCACTACCGACCGTAACGAATAATAAACAATGGATTGCCTTACATTCTGAGATTTCTGGTAAAATTCATGTGGATCAAGGGGCAGAGGAAGCACTTTTATTTAATGGTAAAAGTCTATTACCTGCCGGCATCTATAAAGTTGAAGGTTCATTTGAAAAAGGTGAAGTCGTGGAAGTGTATGGTTCATCTGGGTTACTGGGTAAGGGAGAAGTTTTATATTCTTCAGCTGATTTAAACAAAATCAAAGGCAAGCGGACAGACGAGCTTACAACAACTGCAGCAATTGCTGTCATTCATCGTGATAAATGGGTAAAAGTGTAAAGGGGGAGAAAAAAATGAGTGAAGTGAAAGAAAAAGGAGCATTAGCCAAAAAGGCGAGCTTTGCCTTAATCGGGGTGTCGACTGCACAAAAAAACAATGCGTTAGCAAAAATTGCTGAGCAGCTCTTGAAGGACCAAGAAACGATTATTGCTGAAAACAAAAAAGATATAGAGCAAGGAAAATTGAAAGGTTTTAATGAATCGATTCTAGACAGAATCTTATTAAACGAAAAACGCATCAAGGATATGGCAGAGGCAATTGGCTTGCTAATAGAGCTTAAAGATCCAATTGGGGAAACACTTGAAAGTATTCAGAAAGATAATGGGCTTGTCATTAAGAAACGAAGAGTTCCAATTGGCGTCATAGGGATGATATACGAGGCAAGACCCAATGTAACCATTGATGCAGCAACCTTGTCTTTAAAAACTGGCAATGCGGTCATCCTACGCGGAAGCTCTTCGGCTCGTTTTTCAAATATGGCTTTAGTTCAATCAATCCATCGTGCCTTGGCACAAACTGATCTACCATTAACCGCGGTGCAATTAATAGAAGATACGAGTCACGAAACTGCAAATGAATTATTCCATCTCAACGAGTATTTGGATGTACTGATCCCTCGAGGTGGAAAAAACCTAATTGATACAGTTGTTCGTGAAGCTTCCGTACCAGTTTTGGAAACTGGTGCAGGAAATTGTCATATTTTTATTGATGAAACTGCTAATTTTGAAATGGCAGAGCAAATCGCTATAAATGGCAAAACACAGCGTCCATCCGTATGCAATGCGATTGAAACCATTTTAATTCATGAAAAATGGTTTGCTGAAAATGGGGAAAAACTATTAAAAACGCTTGATGACTATGGTGTTGAAGTATTCGGTGATGAAAAGGTTTGTCAAACTTTTCAAGCAGCAAAGCATGCGACCGAAGAAGACTGGCACACAGAATATTTAGCGCTAAAAGTTAGCATGAAGGTTGTTGATAGTGTTGAAGAGGCTATCAAGCATATTAATCAATATGGAACAAAACATTCAGAAGCCATCATCACCGAGAATAATGAAAATGCAGATGTCTTTTTAACAAAAGTGGACGCTGCGGCTGTTTATCATAATGCTTCAACGCGTTTTACTGATGGATTTGAATTTGGCTATGGGGCAGAAATTGGAATAAGTACACAAAAGCTCCATGCACGTGGACCAATGGGTTTACCAGCGCTTACTTCTAGTAAGTTTTATATATACGGAAATGGACAAATTAGGGGATAAATTATAAGGGATAAGAGGTGACGTATTTATTATTACGTCATCTCTTTTTTGCCATGATAGGTTGATTTTCAATTACTCCAAATCGATCCTTCATTTCGATTATTCCTTGCTTACATACCCCATATTGTAGCCAGGAACAGCCTTTGCAAAGCTCATCTAAATCATCAGGATCTACTCTTTTAGCGACAAGATCCATCAATGTTGATTTTTGATAGTATTTCCCAACAATTAAACCTAAGTGCTGGATTACATTCAAATCCATCGTGATGACATGTTTTTGAGAGCCTTCATTTGCTTCACAAATTCGATCTCCGCGATTTGGACAGGACATACAAGCGTTATCGAAACCAGCTACCACTCTAATAGGAAAATCATTATCTCTGTCTTGAATTTCAGCGACTATTTCAGTCATGTTTTTAACAAAATCCTCACTATAACCCATGCCGCGAAAACCTTGAATACACAAAAGATGATGCCCTCTTAAAAACATTAAACTCACCGCCTATAAAAAATTGAATAAACTAAGAAATGTAAACTTTATTAAATGTAGGTTAACATAAATCACCACATTAATAAACAAGTTAAATCTCAATAAATATTTGCTTCGAAACTTTTCTGGTATTAAAACAAGATTTTGGAAACAATATCATCATTACAAACCGCGTTTAACTACATGGGTTCGCATTATCGAAATATGTAAGCATGATGATACAAGGAGCGATTTTTTTGGAAAAGCCACATCTAAAAAAACTTCTATCAGCTTCTCTTGGATTTAGCCTGGCAATCGGATTATTCTCAGCTTTTGGTGCGGAGCAAACAGCATGTGGCAAGGAGGTAATCTTGGCCACCATGAAGGATGAAAGAACGACACCTGCTTTATTAAAACTAAGAATTATGGAAACAACAGATGTACATGGAAATATTTTAAGCTATGACTACAATAAGGATGAAGTCTATCCAAAGGTCGGGTTAGCGAAAACAGCAACGTTAATTAAAAATGCCAGAAAGGAAGTAAAGAATAGTATTCTTGTTGACAATGGTGATTTAATTCAAGGCACTCAGCTTGCCACCTATAAAGCAAAATATAATGTATTAAAGCCTGGCGAGGTCCATCCGGTGTTTAAAGCGATGAATAGGATGGGATATGATATAGCAACCTTAGGTAACCATGAATTTAACTTTGGATTTGATTTTCTTAAGGAAGCATATAACGATGCTGAATTTCCTTATGTGAATGCAAATGTTTTTATCGATGACCATGATGCAAATCCGCAAAACGATAAAAATATGTTCAAGCCATACCGTATTATGAAGAAAATGTTCATTGATGAAAACGGAAAAAAGCATGTGCTAAAAATTGGGTTTATCGGCTTTCTACCTCCACAAGCAATGCAATGGGATAAAGGGATATTACAAGGAAAAGTGGTGGTTAAAGATATTGTTGAGACTGCCAAAAAGTTTATTCCAGAAATCAGAAAGAAAGGAGCCGATCTTGTTATTGTATTGGCTCATACTGGGTTAAGACCCTCAAGAAGTGAAACCGAAAATGCTGTTTTTCCGCTAAGCGAAATACCAGGGATAGATGCAATTACATTTTCCCATACTCATAAACTATTTCCGGCTGAAAGCGGCAACTGCACAAGATGGAACATTGTTAGGCCCAGATAAGCAACCATTGGCTGGCATAGACAATCGAAAGGGGACCATTAATGGTGTTCCCGCTGTTCAAGCTGGTTATGGTGGTGGGTCACTTGGAATTATTGATTTACAGTTAAATATAGAAAATGAAAAATGGAAAGTTGTCGATTCACAATCCTTCACACGAGAAATATGGCTTGAAGATATGGATACAGCTTTAGGAAATCTTAATGTGAAAAGTATTGTAGAAGAAGACAAGTCAATCGTTAAAGCAGTCATGAGAGATCATCGAGAAACGATAAATTACATTAATACACCAATGGGAAGGACAAATGATGATATTCAAAGTTATTTTGCATTAGTGCAGGATGATCCTTCCATTCAAGTTGTCACGAATGCACAAAAATGGTACGTACAAAATTACATAAAAAAGAATAAGCCAGAATACCGTCAATTGCCAATCCTTTCAGTTAGTGCGCCGTTTAAGGCAGGTAGAAATGGCTTTGAAGATTATACAGAAATTAAAAAAGGGGATTTATCGATTCGGAGTACTGGCGATTTGTATTTGTACGACAATACTTTGCAGGCTATTAAGGTAAAAGGGGCAGTAGTGAAGGAATGGCTTGAAATGTCTGCAGGGCAATTTAATACAATTGACCCGATAAAAACAGATGTTCAAGCTCTACTAAACACGAATTATCCTGTCTTTAATTTTGACGTTATTGACGGGATACAGTACCAATTTGATGTGACGAAACCTCCAAAATATGATTTAACTGGTAAACTAATTAATCCAGCGTCCAGTCGGGTGATTAATCTTACTTATAATCATAAACCAATTGATCCAAAACAAGAGTTTATTGTTGTCACCAACAACTATCGCGCGGATGGAGGAGGTAATTTTCCTGGATTAGGGGGAAATGAGATCGTCGTTGATTCTGTCGATCAAAATCGGCAAATTTTAATGAAATATATATTTGAACTAAAGGAAATTACACCAAAGGTAGACCAAAACTGGTCAATAGCTCCGATTAATAACAATGTTAAAATTAGCTTTACGACATCACCAAAAGGAGCGCTCTATATTAAAGCAGGAAGTCGAATTTCATTTACGAAAGAACTAGATGAACAGGGATTTGGTATATATAAACTAGACCTTAGCAAGAATTAAAAGTACAGGTGACTCCAAAAAAGAGTCGCCTGTTTTTTTATCGATATATCTGGTTCATTTCATGATTCAGTAGGATATTATCGTAGTGAACATAATGATAGTGGTAATATTTGACATAAAGTTGTAAGAAATGACTCTCGAATCGAAAAGGGATTTAGCTCGTAAAATGGAATGTTAATTATATAAAATAAGTACTTAGCCGTGACAGGAAATAGAACGATGAGTCAAAGTCCCCGGCCTCCAAACTTATTAGTTGAAGGGAGAAATCAAAATGTCAAGTCCCGTCATTTACAGAGTTGAAGACCAAATTGGACACATCATCTTGAATCGACCTAACCATACAAATGCTTTGAATGAGGAAATGGTTGTTATGGTTGTAGAAGCGTTACGTGTAGCTGAGGAAGATCCAGATGTAAAAGTCATTATCCTTTCTGGAGAGGGAAAGTCTTTTTGTATTGGTGCAGATTTAGAGGTGATGATGTCTCTGGAGAATGCAAGAGAGACCACAAAATGGATTGAGTTAACCTCATCATTAGCAAAAACAATCGTCGATTTAGATAAATATGTGATAACTGCGGTTCAGGGCTATGCAGCAGGTGCAGGATTTAGCATTGCTTTAGCATCGGACTTTATTATTGCTGAAAGAAAAGCAAAGTTTGCATTAAATTATTCAAAGCTAGGGCTTATACCAGATCTTGGTATGACAAAGCATTTAGTCGAACATGTTCCATTACGGGTTGCTAAAGAGTGGATTTCTTCAGGTAAAGAAATATCTGCAGAGGAAGCACTTGAAAAAGGAATCGTGAATCAAATAATAAACGGAAACGCCAACCTTCTTAAAACAGCGATTGATTTTTCCCAGTTTATTATTAACGGTGCTCCGTTATGTAATAAATATGTAAAACATTTATTAAACCGTGCTGGGTCAAGTAATCTTGACGTGGCATTAATGAATGAAAATATGGTCCAAACCGTGCTCCTCCAGACAGAAGATTACAAAGAGGGAATAAGGGCACAATTCGAGAAAAGGAAGCCTCAATTTACTGGAAATTGAAAAGGGGATACAAATAAATAAAGAAGGAGTCATCCTATATGAGGGACTCCTTCTTTACTGTTGTGTTATTTAAATGAGTAAACCTAACTTTTTTAAACCATTGTATATACCAGAATTATGAACATCTGTCGTTTTATGCTTAGCATACTCAAATAAGGCTGGATGGGCATTTCCCATTGCAAAGCCCTCACCTACATAAGAAAGCATTTCTTTATCATTTAGTCCATCGCCAAAGGCAATTGCATGCTCACGTGGGATATCTAAATATGAAAGCATCGATTGGACTGCAACTCCTTTGTTAATATCATCCATTAAGATATCAAAACAGTTTTGCATTCCATTTACATTTACAGGTGAAAAGAAAATTCCCTCATATTCTGGATAAAGGGCTTGTTCATTTTGATCGTTAGTAAGAACTGTTGCTGATAAAATATGACTCAAATGCTCCGGGAGAAATTGTTTGTTTTTGGTTAATGCGAACTTAGTATAAAAATCCATAGATTTCTGAGAATTAAGGTTTGTCGATAGGTTATGGCTGTTAGAGTAAAGGATAAAGTCATGTTGGTTTTCTTCTGCTATCTCTAAATAATGGGATAGAATGCTGTCATCCATATACTTTTTAAAAATTTCCTTCCCTTTATAAATAGCATATGAGCCATTGTAGGCGATAAATGAATCCACATTCAACTCAGCTGATATTTCGGTCAATTCATGAAGCGGTCTACCAGTGGATAATACCACATGAATATCTTTTTCCTTCATTTCATTTATGGCCTTAATCGTTGTATCTTCAATCGTATGGTCGGGACGCAATATCGTTCCGTCAATATCTAAAAATAGTATTTGATAATCCTTCATGCTGAAACTCCTTATTTGTTGATTTTCTATTTTGCTTTTGCGTTACTTTCAAGAATAACACAAACAGTCCTATGTTTGTCTTATTTTCATCACCAATTTTAGTTCGAAAAATGAAAAAATGGCCACCAAATGAGATTCGGAGCCATTTTTCATTTTGAGTCAGGAATGTCTAAAACTTTGATGGGTGTCATGCTCTAGGCGCCATTAGCTTTTCTTATGTCAATTGATCACTGCTGGATTTCATATCCTTTTTTTGCTAATTCTTTAAAAATATATTCTACATGACTATGATCTTTAGTTTCCAATGATAGATGAAGCAAAGCATATCCTGGAAATATTTTTTCACCAATATGGTCTAGTGAAAGATTCAAGACATTCGCTTCTAAATTGGTGATATTTTGGAGGAGTTTCTCGAGTTTGCCCGGTCTTGTCCTTTAAAAATAAACTAAAGTGAACAAATCTTCCAGCCTCTACCATTCCACGTTCAATGATTCTCGAAATAAAACTTACATCGACATTTCCTCCACTGATGACAGCCACGGTCTTCTTTCCAGCAATAGGAATTTTTTGGTAGAGTAATGATGCAAGCGAACAGGCTCCAGATCCTTCAACAAGTAGTTTGCTGCGTTCTAATAGCATTAACATGGTTCTTGCAATTTCCATTTCATCTACACAAAAAACTTCATCAACATATTTTTGTACAATTTGGAAGGGGAGCTCACCAGGTTTTTTAACAGCAATGCCGTCTGCCATCGTTGGTTGAGAATCAACCGTCACGGTGTGGTCTACTAAAAGTGATTGCTTCATGCTCGGGCATGCTTCAGCTTCAATTCCGTATATTTTAACAGATGGTTTTTGTTCTTTAATGGCCATTGCAAGTCCTGGAGATTAATCCACCTCCACCAATTGGACAAACAATCGCTTCTACATCAGGAAGTTGTTCAAGTATTTCTAATCCGACTGTACCTTGTCCAGCAACAACATAATGATCATCGAAGGGATGGACAAAGGCTGAACCATTTTGTTCTTTTAGTTTTAAGGCATAAGCAAGCGCGTCATCAAAAACAGTTCCATGCAATTCAACCTCTGCACCATATTTTCGGGTTGCTAATATTTTACTTATAGGAGCTCCTTTCGGCATGACAATCGTACAAGGAAGATCGAGTAGACTAGAAGAAAAAGCCACTCCTTGGGCATGGTTTCCTGCAGATGCTGCGATGACCCCTTTATGTACATTCTCGTTTTTTAGTGCAAGCATTTTATTAAAAGAACCTCTCACCTTAAAAGAACCAGTTTTTTGAAGATTTTCAAGCTTTAAGTACACTTCATTGCCTGCAAGCGTGCTAAACGTTTTAGAATAATCAAGTGGAGTTACATGGATCAATCCACGCATATTCTCGCGAGCAACGAATATATCAGTTAATGAAACCAAAAAAACACCTCCTCCTTAAGTATTCTTTACGTTCTAAACCTGTTTATGCTTAAGTTGGTTTAGAAAAGAGGAAGAGGTGTTTAAATTGATGTTGCTTTGTTGTGTATTATCTTGACCACTGTTTTCTTACTTGTTCAAATGCCATTTGCTTAATCGTTTCCTCACCTGTTTCTTTATCAGTTAAAACATTTGTTACGTAGTTCTTACCCTGGTAGTTAATTGTTACAGTTACTTTAATCATTTTCATACTCCCTTTCTTAATAAATTGAAATTTTTCTACGAAAAGTAATCTTTTTCGAATTGCGGTTCATTTCCGCTGTAAATGAGGAAAAACAACTTTGGCGATATAGCCTTAAAAAGGAATTAATCGAGTGGCATACACAAAAGAAGACTGCCTTTAAAAATACATAAAACTTAGGAAAAAGGCGGTGTATCAAGATATATTGTTATTAGTATATGACTGGAGCAATAGATAATCAAGAACATACGCTCGACAAATTCCTGCTATGTTAACGATTACAATGCGCGTTTTGTCGGATGAAATATTAATTCATTTCATTTTGTCGGAAAAACATTTTAAGGAATCTTCTTTTGAAATGAAAAAACACTGAATTTTATCCAGTGTTCGTCCTGATCTTAAAAGTTAGCGTGATGTTTTTTGATACGAAATCCGTTTTACTTGTTCTGTTGTTGTATCAAATTCAATTTTAATGATAACTCCGAATTCCTTACTGCCTTCCTTTAACCAAAGTTTAAAGGTTTCGGTTGTGGTTTTAGCACTTTCAATTCTTCCAACATGGAGATAGTCTATTATATCTGCTTTAGGATAATGTTCTTTTGCTTTCTTCATGGCCAGTCTGCCCCATTTTGCATAGGCAGGTTCAGGTTTTTGTTCTGTTTCAATCATTCTTCCATACACATTAACGGGAGAATTAGCCAGGAAGATTGTATTCAAGCAGCAAAAAAGAAACAGACTACATATACATTTTAGCTTCATTTAATGGTTCACCTACTCCTTTTCAATTGCACTCTTTTGTAATAGTATGTATATTTTTGATTGTTTCATGAATATTTAACGATGGGGATTTGTTGGGAGAAGCGAATATTTGTTCTTCATATATGTAATTTTTTATTGACAGGTTTTTATACAAAATGGAAAATAGTCTGTGGAATAATAAGGTTAATCACTAAGGACACGAAACACATACAAAGGAGGTAACATTATGCTTAAAACGACGAAAGAGCTTGTTAATTCCGAAAAAATCCTTTCTATATTACAAGAAATAGTAAATCGTTCTTATGAGCGGATAAAGGGTGAAGAGGTACTCTTATGTTTAGATTGTTTAGATGTCGATCTTTATATAGCTACGAGTAACCATGATGAATTTATTGAATCAATTAAGGAAAATTTCGAACTGGATGAGGATTTTGAGATCATCGATTATGAAGGATACCGTGAATTAATGGATGAATTAAATGAGAATTTTATCCTATTACATAGTATAAGTGGGCTTTTTGACTATTTCCATCCTGGTGACTATATCGTGAATGGGGAGACCCGATTTCAAGAAGGGGAATATTTAGCTCCAAAAGGTGTATTCTATGCACCGTTTGAAGATGCAGTCAATAAGAATTAATCATAAAAAGTTCAAAGTTTAAAGAAAAAACCACCTGGAAAGTATTGACTTTTTGAAAATTATTTCTCGGGAAAGCGCAAGATAAGACATTTTTCCTATTTTCATGTCGGAAAATGTCTTTTTTTATGAGTAAAATGTTTCAACCCTTAATTTAGAATAGCCATCGAATTCCAACACAAAATAACACTGTCTGTAAATTCTACTGAGACGTACGTCGAATTGGCTAAAGGAGGCTTCAATTGACCGATAAAAAGAGTAGAAGCCAGCAGGGAGAAAATTTGTTAGAGTGGTGGCAGCTATCATTAATTGGTGTCGGTTGCATTATTGGAACAGGATATTTTTTGGGCTCTGGACTTGGGATTCGAATTACAGGACCTTCCATGCTCCTTGCCTTTATTTTAGCTGCCATTGCAACGTATATTGTGTTTGACGCACTATCAAAAATGTATGCAAATGACCCCCAAAAGGGTTCATTTCGGTCCTATGCAAAAAAAGCGTTTGGCAGGTGGGCGGGATTTAGTAGTGGTTGGGTTTACTGGTTTTCTGAAATGTTGATAATGGGTAGCCAGCTAACAGCATTATCGATCTTTTCAAAGTTTTGGTTCCCAAACATACCTTTATGGGTTTTTGCAACTATTTTTGCTGTATTGGGAATTATTGTTGTTTTAACGGGTGTTAAAGGCTTTGAAAGAATGGAGAATCTTTTTGCTGTTGTGAAAATTGCTGCGATCCTTATGTTTATTATTCTTGCTGGTGCTGGGTTACTAGGTTTTCTTGACAATGGAAAGGAAGTATTCAATGTTCCGAGTCAGGCTCATGATTTTTTTCCTTCAGGTCTTAAAGGATTATGGTCAGGACTAATCTTTGCATTCTATGCCTTTGGAGGTATAGAAATAATGGGCATCATGTCCGTCAGGCTCAAAAACAAAGAAGATGCGGGAAAATCAGGAAAAATTATGATTTTGGTTTTAACCACGATCTATATTATCTCGATTGGATTTGCTGTAAGTATGGTGTCATGGCAAAGCTTTAATTCGGAAGAAAGTCCCTTTGTTATTGCAATGAAAAGTTACAATCTGGCTTTTTTTCCACACCTTTTTAATGGAGCGTTAATTATTGCTGGATTTTCAACTATGTCAGCATCCCTGTTTGCAGTCACGAGCATGTTAGTAACTCTAGCCGAAGACGGAGATGCTCCAAAGCGTTTTGCAAAGAAAGGAAAGCTTAAAACTCCAATGTACGCGCTTGCATTAACTGTGTGCGGCCTAATCGTATCCATTGTAATGGCTCTTGTGATGCCAAACAAAATATACGAGTATATTACAACAGCTGCAGGATTAATGCTCTTATATAATTGGTTATTTGTTTTGGTTTCTGTGAAAAGATTAATAAAAATTACATGGTTCGGACATGTCAAAAGGATTATTGCCATTTTACTAATATTACTAGCTGTTAGCGGGACGTTATTTCATGAATCTGTTCGTCCCGGATTTTTTGTCAGTATATGTTTCATTGTACTTGTTGGGGTTGTTTCCGTTATTATTCACTTTTTATCGAAAAAAGGCAAAAAACCAAATCCAAGTTCACTATTTGAAAAATTCGAATTATTAGAGGAGAAATAATGCTCGGAAGGCCTCTATGCCAAAATAGCAACCAAAACCAATAAGGGAAAGTCCTGATATGTAGGCAATTAAGGTTAGTAATGAACTCGATAAATATTGACGAAATGTACTGGAAAGTAAGGCCATCGATAGATCCCAAATAAGGAGTCCTGAGAAAATCGCAGCACTATAAAGAATCAGTTGGTCCAAACTATAATTCGACACGGTTTTAGCTAATACCGATCCATAAATCCCTAACCAAAAGAGGATGGTTAATGGGTTTGATATTGACATAAAAAATCCAGACATAAAAGATTTTGTTAATGGTTCGGAGTTACGGGTATGGGAAGTCTTAATAGCCCCAGCACCAATTAAGCTTTCTACACCCGTATAAATGAGGACAAAACATCCAAATGACCAAAGAAATGCTTGGATGATTGGCTTTTCCAAAAAATGAACAAAGCCTAAATAAACAAGTGACATATAAAACGCATCGGCAACCATGGCTCCTAAACCAACAAACCACGCATGGAAAAATCCACTTTTAATCCCTTTCTCAATTTGCGCTGCATTTACTGGACCAATAGGTGCGGCTAATGATAGTCCTAAAAACAAATAACTAATAAAAGTAGACATTAACATTCCTCCTGCCTAAAACAAATGCTCGTACAGTTTATTCAGTTCCCGTTGCTTGTACCACAAATATTTTTAAAACAGCTTTGGAAATTACCTTCCAAATTGTCGTTAATAAGGAATAAAATATTTGATTTAGCAAAACTTAAAAACAATCTTGAAGGATTTTCGATTGAACGAGTACGGTGAGGTGTAACGAGTGAAAGAAAAATGGGAAAATAATGAAATTATCTTAATCTTGTTTGCCTTCCTAATTATCTTCATCTATTTGTCGCCCCTGTTTATTTTAGGAGAAAATGCTCATATTAGAGTGCATGATAATTTAGATTCAAATATTGCATGGTATAAGGTATTAGCAAAGAGTGGAGAGCTTTTTGGAGGCTTTAATGCAACCATTCCACAAATCATAAACGGTTTACCAAGAAATGCCTTTGGGTCTGAATTTAGTGGGATTGTATGGTTGTATGCTTTATTTCCAACGATGACCGCATATGCCTTAAGTCAATCCATCACTCGAATTTTCGCATTTATTGGAATGTGGCTTTTACTTAAAGACCATTTTTTAGTGGATGAAAAAGACAAGCCGATCACAGTAGGAGTTGCCCTAGCATTTTCATTAACTCCCTTTTGGCCATCTGGAATGCTCAGTACATTAGGTATGCCACTTGCGCTTTGGGCTTTCCTCAATATCCGAAAAGGGAAGAAAACCTGGGGAAATAGTTTAGTTCTCACCTTATTGCCTTTTTATGCAAGCATCGTCCTAGGTTTTTTCTTTTTCTTAACAGCTATGGCAATGCTTTGGCTATGGGATGTTTTAAAATCAAAAAATTGGAACCTTCGCTTTATTTCAGCACTTGCTTATATGACATTCATCTTCTTAGTTGTTGAATATCGATTGGTGTATTCTTTCTTATTTTCGGTTGAACCGAATAGTCGCGATGAATATTTCCATACAAACTTGCCTTTATGGAGGGTCATGAGACTTACCTTTAAAAATTTTCTTTACGGACACACACATGTCATGACGGGTCATACATTGATTATTTTACCTGTTCTTGTTGCATCGCTTATCTTGGTAATAATTCATAAACAATGGAGGAGAAATAGATTATTCATCTACTTCTTTATTCTTAATTTTGGCTTATCGTTGTGGTATGCCTTTTGGTTTTATAAGGGTTGGGAGCCAATAACAAAACGTTTTCATTTTATGAACACCTTTAACTTTGCTCGCTTCCATTTCCTAAGGCCGCTTGTCATTTATGTAAGCTTTGCACTCGGATTAAGCGTTCTATGGGAATATCGAAAAGGAATGAAACACTTTGTAAATCTTTTAATAGCAGCTCAAATTTTGTTGTTATTCCTTTATAATGACGAAATCATTTATCATAAAAAACCCACCGTAAAGGAATTTTATGCCGAAAATCAATTCCAAGCGATTAAAAATTATATTAATATGCCGGTTGAGCAATATCGGGTTGCCAGTATCGGACTCCATCCTGCAATTGCTCAATACAATGGATTTTATACGCTCGATACGTATAACAATTTTTATCCCTTAAAGTATAAACACCAATTCCGAACAATAATTGAAAAGGAATTGAAGAAAGATAAAAGGATTCGAAAGTACTTTGATAAATGGGGTGGGCGTTGTTATTTTTTTACAGATGAACTTGGAAAATCATATATGTTAAAAAAACACTCAAAAAAGAAATTATCGAGAGTCAGTCTTAACTTAGAACCTTTTAAGGAGATGGGTGGACAGTACCTGTTTTCAGGTATTCCAATATTAAATGCTAAAGAGAATGGTTTAACTCTGGAAAAGGTTTTTGAATCAAAGAACTCTGCATGGAAAATTTACTTATATAAAGTGTTTTAAGCATCTGGGAGGATACGATTATGATGGAACCAACCCTTACAATTGTAATTCCTTGCTACAATGAGGAAGAAGTGCTAGAATCCACAATTTCACAATTAAATGGTTTATTAGAACAGTTAATGAAAGAGGGCATGATATCGAAGAAAAGCCGACTTTTGTTTGTTGATGATGGAAGCAAGGATCATACTTGGATGATCATTTATAAGGAAGGATTAAAGAATGAAAGGGTTAGAGGCATCAAATTATCTCGAAATGTGGGACATCAAAATGCATTGCTGGCTGGATTATTAACAGCAAAGGATATGTCCGATTGTGTAATTTCTATTGATGCAGACCTGCAGGATGATATCGAAGTTATCCGAGAATTTGTCATGAAATATAACGAGGGTTATGAAATTGTATTTGGAGTTCGCGATAACAGAGAAACTGACTCGTATTTTAAACGGACTACAGCACAGGGATATTATAGGTTAATGGAAAAAATGGGGGTTAAATTGGTCTATAATCATGCAGATTATCGACTAATGAGTAAAAGGGCATTAGAGGAACTAGAGAGGTTTAAAGAGGTTAATTTATTTTTGCGTGGCATTATACCATTAATTGGATTTCGTTCAACCTCTGTTTACTATGCACGGAAGAAGCGACTTGCAGGTGAATCTAAGTATCCAATTAAAAAAATGTTAGCTTTTGCACTCGATGGCATAACGTCATTTTCGGTTACTCCAATACGACTGGTCCTTTTTTCAGGTTTTATTTCCTTTTTTGTCAGTCTGTTATTTGGCCTTTATTTCTTTTCTTTAAAATTCTTTGGAACGACTGTAACAGGATGGACTTCACTCATTACCTCAATCTGGCTGATCGGAGGGTTGCAGCTTATAGCCATCGGGTTAATTGGTGAATATATCGGAAAGTTATACACGGAAGCAAAAAGACGACCGAAATATATCGTTGATTTAAATACTTTTCAATTACCATCTACGCCGTATCTATCATCAAATAAAACAATGATCGATGAGTCTTATAATTTAGAAAGGGCATTATTATCTCGTAACGAATAAAAGAAAATGAAGAGTAACAATACAGTTAGCTACTCTTCACCCCATACAAAATAAAAGCAACACCAGTAAATATCCAAAGGATTTTAATAAAGGAAATTTTCTCGGCGATTCCAACTAACCCAATCGTAGTTGTTAGTATCAGGATAATTGGCCCAACAAGAGCAAGACTACTATTTAAAACTAAAGCTTTTTCGATGTTATTGTATTTGAGAAAAAGCAAGGCAACCATTATTTCAATGCTCCCAGATAGTATTCGTAGCAATGACATACTAAGGATAGCTTTTTCAAACATTCCTGTTCCTCCTCACTAATTCAAAGTTTCTCAACAATATATGCATATGTGTATGGAGTTAGGACATGTTCTTGGGTCTTGTTTCATCGAATGCTTTAACAAGTCTTTTTATTCGATGGTCAATAAATTTTTTACATTGGAGGTAAAGTTATGCCAAGAGGAAAAGAATTTTCACAATTACCAAAATCAAATATCGCATCCAGCATTGTAGAAGATCCAATGTCCGCCAATCGCGGAAACAAGACAGGATTTGTTGGTGCTGCAAGCCCGACATTACCAAATAAAGACAAATTAGGGGAAAATAAAAACAAATAGTCAGGCCCTATGCAATCACGGTGTAAAAACATTGTTTAAATATTGTACAAGCGTTATCATTTGTCATATAGAGAACATAGATAGAAGTATAATAGAGATAAAAGAACGATTTGATGAAGGGGGAGGTTCTTTGGACATTTATCAAATTATCACAAAATTAGAAAATCGCCAATTATCCATTTTAGATAGCGCTAAGTTTTCAAAGTTTGCCGTACTATTGCCTTTAATAGAGAAGGAAGATGGCATTCATATTCTTTTTGAAGTACGAGCCTTTAATATGAGACGACAGCCAGGAGAAATTTGTTATCCAGGTGGAAGAATTGATCCGGATGATCATAACGAGCAGTATACGGCCCTTCGTGAGACCTCTGAGGAATTAGGGATTTCTGTAAATAGCATTCGTCACGTCGTTCCTCTAGATTACATGGTCAATGCTTTAGGAAGGATCATTTACCCCTTTGTTGGTGTGATTGATCAGCCTGAACTTATCGTACCAAATGAATCTGAAGTCGCAGAGGTATTTACAGTCCCACTTGAATTCTTTCGAAATGTTCAACCAGAAATTTATAAAGTCCATTTAATTGCCCAACCTGAACAAGATTTTCCGTATGAACTTATTATTGGTGGAGAAAATTATAATTGGCATAAAACCCATATCGATGAGTATTTTTACAAATATGAGGACAAGGTTATCTGGGGATTAACTGCAAGAATTTTACATCATTTTCTTGAATTAATAGATTAAAGCAAAAACAGACTAACGATTATTCGTTAGTCTGTTGTCATAGGTTTTGGATCCTTAGTATCCAAAACGAGTGCCAACAATGATTAATAGGATAAACAGAACAACAATTAGCGCAAATCCTGCTCCGTAGCCACCTGAATTATAGCTCATAATTTCACCCCCTTTGGACAATCTACAGTATTATATGAAATCCAACAAAACTGTTGCTACAGTTCATCAGAAATGGGAGGCCTATTTTGAAAATAGGAGATTAATGGTAAAATTTCAGAATTTTTAAATTTTTTATATAATTTTAAATAAAAAGTATTGAAATTTCTAATAATTATATTATAATATAAAAAAGGACAAGGAGTTGATCTCTATGGAACATAAGTTGCCGAATTCTATGAGACAGAACATGCCGAAGGCTCCACGACACTTGGAAATAAAAGACAACATGACGGATGCACTAATTGCGGAAATGCTACTCGAAAAGTCCCTATGTGATTTTAGAAAAGAACAAATTATGAAAGAGATCGACATCTCCTTAGCACAGAGAAACAAACCTGAATTTCTTCGATTAGTAAAAGAACTAGAGGGTATATCATAATAGAATAAAATAAAGTTTAAAACCTAGTGTATGCTAGGTTTTATATTTTTGTTTATAAAAAATGAAATCGAACGAAAAAGATAAAGAATTGTCGTAAAATCTATAAATATAGTAGAAATAATGGTACAATAGTAAAAAATTAAAATTTACTGAATAGAGTAATATTTGTGGAGGTAATGAATTTGGCTGAATTACGTAGTAACATGATAAAAAGTGGGTTCGATCGTGCGCCTCACCGCAGTTTGCTTCGTGCTGCAGGGGTAAAGGAAGAAGATTTCAACAAACCGTTTATCGCCGTTGTTAACTCATATATTGACATTGTTCCAGGACATGTCCACCTTCAAGAGTTTGGTAAAATCGTAAAAGATGCGATCAGAGAAGCTGGCGGAGTACCCTTTGAAATGAACACGATCGGTGTGGATGATGGAATTGCGATGGGGCATATCGGAATGCGTTATTCGCTTCCAAGTCGTGAAATCATTGCAGATTCCGTTGAAACCGTTGTAAATGCACACTGGTTTGACGGGATGGTTTGTATTCCAAACTGTGACAAAATCACACCTGGGATGATGATGGCAGCGTTACGGATCAATATTCCAACCATCTTTGTAAGTGGTGGGCCGATGAAGGCTGGGGTAGATTCTCAAGGGAACCCACTCGATTTAACCTCCGTTTTTGAAGGTGTTGGAGCGTTCCAAGCTGGAAAAATTGATGAAGCTCGATTACAAGAAATTGAACAAGTGGCATGTCCAACCTGTGGTTCTTGTTCTGGAATGTTTACAGCAAACTCTATGAACTGCTTGGCTGAAGGACTTGGATTAGCTTTACCTGGAAACGGAACGATTTTAGCCGTAGCAGAAGAGAGAAAAGACTTTGTTAAACAGTCTGCAAAACAATTAATGGAATTAATTCAAAAAGATATTAAGCCTCGTGATATTGTTACAATCGATGCTATTGATAATGCATTTGCATTGGATATGGCAATGGGCGGTTCAACCAATACGGTTCTTCATACGTTAGCTCTAACACATGAGGCCGAAATTGACTATTCATTAGAACGTATTAATGAAATTGCTGCTCGTGTACCGCATCTTGCCAAGATTGCTCCTGCATCTGATTATCATATTGAAGATGTTCATAATGCCGGTGGCGTAAGTGCAATCATTAATGAGTTATTAAAAAAACCGGACGCAATTAACGGTGATTGTTTAACTGTATCTGGTAAAACACTACGCGAAAATGTTTCCGGTGCTGAAATTTTAGATAAGAATGTCATTCGTCCATTAGATAATCCTCACTCAGAACGTGGGGGATTAGCCGTGTTATTCGGGAATTTAGCTCCAGATGGATCAATCATTAAAGTTGGGGCAGTTGATCCAGCTGTTGGAGGCTATCATCGTGGTCCGGCAATCTGCTTTGATTCTCAGGAAGAAGCGTTGTCAGGAATCATTACAGGAAAAGTAAAGGAAGGTCATGTGGTTGTCATTCGTTATGAAGGGCCAAAGGGTGGACCTGGAATGCCAGAAATGCTTGCACCTACTTCCCAAATCGTTGGGCGTGGACTTGGTGCCAAGGTTGGTTTGATTACAGATGGTCGTTTCTCCGGGGCATCGAGAGGAATCTCGATTGGCCATATTTCACCTGGAAGCAGCAGAAGGTGGACCAATTGCTTTTGTTGAAGATGGAGACATCATTGAGCTAGATTTGAATAACCGTAAAATCCAGCTTGAAATTTCTAATGAAGAGATGGCAAAACGTAAAGAAAACTGGAAGGGCTTTGAACCAAAGGTGAAGAAGGGCTACCTGGCTCGCTATTCGAAGCTTGTTACTTCAGCTAATACTGGCGGAGTAATGAAAATATAAAATTTTATAAAAAATATTTAATGCTGAGGATAACTGGTTACTAAGCCAGCTAATCCTCAGCATTTTTTTTGTTGCGATAGTCGATTGTAGAAAAAATTTCCTTATTTTTTTCTATTCTTACAAAGGATAAGGATATAATGTCAGTATTAGCTTAAACCAACTAAGTCGAAATGATAGGTTAAAGGTGGGAAATAGATTTGAGAAATAAATCGGTATTATTTGTAGCGATAACCTCATGTATAGCGTTGCTTATTTGTGTTGTTGGACTCGGGGTTACTTTAATTGACTATTTTGATAACCCAACCACATTAAACACAGAGAAGGTTGTGAAAAAGGAAACGAAAAAAGAGGAGGAAGCGGTGCAAATTGTGGCCCTAGGCGATTCTTTAACGAGAGGAACAGGGGATACAGAAGGGAAAGGGTATGTTGGTTATTTAGTCCAAAACCTAGAAAAAAAGACTGACCAAAAGCTTGCTCTTTCAAATCTTGGGATAAAGGGACTTACTACAGAACAATTAGCACAGCAGGTTAAACAGAAGGAAGTGCAAAGGCAAGTTGAAAATGCAGATATTCTCTTAATTACAATTGGCGGAAATGACTTATTTCGAGGTGGTCAAGGTTTGGGCGATATGAGTCCAGAGAGCTTGCAACCAATTGAAGCAGCATTTGATATAAATCTACATACCATTCTTACTGATATCAGAAATGTAAACCCGACTGCAGATATTTTCTTCATTGGATTGTACAATCCATTTATAGATTTAGAAAAAGCAGAGGATACCTCTAAGGTTGTTCGTGAATGGAACTATAAAAGTGCGGAAATAAGCGCAATGTATCCTAATACCGTATTTGTACCGACATTTGATTTATTTCAATTAAATGTGAATGATTACTTATTTTCTGATCATTTTCACCCGAACACTGAAGGCTATCAATTGATTGCTGAACGGGTTGCTTCATTAATCACAATGTAAAAGAGGGAGTATATGAGCGAAATAACGATGTCTGTTAAAGGGCTACGGAAGGTTATCGGCAAAAAAGAGATCATAAAAGGGATTGATTTTTCTTTAAAACAAGGTGAGGTTTTTGGGTTTTTAGGTCCTAATGGTGCAGGGAAAACAACTACGATTCGAATGCTGGTCGGTTTAATTCGCCCCAGCGCTGGGTCTATCCATATATGTGGTCATAATGTGGAAAAGGAATTTACAGAAGCGATGCAAAATCTCGGCTGTATTGTTGAAAATCCAGAAATGTATCCTTATTTAACAGGATGGGAGAATTTAAAGCATTTTGCCGTAATGCTAAACAATGTGGGGGATGAACGTATTCTTGAGGTGACGAAGATGGTAGGATTACAAGAAAGAATCCATGATCGGGTTAAAACTTATTCATTAGGAATGAGACAACGGCTAGGTATTGCTCAAGCACTTTTAGGAAGACCAAAAGTGTTAATTCTTGATGAACCAACGAACGGCCTCGATCCATCAGGAATTCGCGATATGCGTCAATTCATTCGCTATTTAGCAGAAGAAGAAGGTCTAAGTGTTTTAGTTTCAAGTCATTTGTTAAGCGAGATTCAGCTTATGTGTGATCGGGTAGCGATTATCTCCAAGGGTCGTGTCATCAAAACAGACACGGTTGAACATTTGCTTAACCAGCAGGAAAGACTAATTTGGAGATTGAAACCGAGTGATAAAGGAATAAAGTTATTAAAAGAGATGACAGAGATTTTGAAAGTGGAAGGGGAATTAATCTTCACACCATACGTCGAGGGTGAAGTTGGTGAGTGGAACCGGACATTGGTGAATGCAAACGTAGCGGTGTTAGAAATGAATCGGAAGCTTCCTTCACTTGAAGACTTATTTTTAGAAATGACAGGAGGAGATTCGATTGATTAATCTCATCCAAAATGAATTATTGAAAATTGTACGAAAAAAGAAATTGGTTGTCGTGATCCTGATTATGGTTGTTCTGATTTCTATGTTTACTTACGCACAATTTCGTGAGCAGGAGCGCATTCAAGAAACGCTTGGGACAAGAGATTGGCGGACAACTTTGCAGCAGGATATTATTAATAAGCAAAATCGTCTAACCAGTACGGGAATCTCCGAAGAGTGGAAGCAACAGCTACAAATTTCTGTTAAGCAACAGCAATATTATTTAGATCATGATGTCAATCCAACAGAACCTGGAGCCCCAACGTTTGTTCGCGAATTTCTCCAGCATGCAATTCAGCTGTTGCTTCCATTGCTCGTGATGATTATAGCATCAGACATCGTATCCTCCGAGCATAGTGGAGGAACAATTAAGCTTTTGCTAACAAGGCCGGTGAAGAGGTGGCGCATCCTATTAAGTAAATACATTACGCTTATTCTTTCTGTATCATTTTTGATAATGTCCTTTGCTGTTTTGTCCTATGTCATTTCAGGAATTGTGTTTGGTTATAGCGGATGGTCGGCGCCGCTCTTAACTGGTTTTTCTGTAAAAAATGGTGAACTGAGCACAGAGGCAGTACATCTTGTTCCACAGTGGAAGTTTTTGTTAATGGTATTTGGCTTAGCATGGTTTGTCTCACTAGTAGTCGGTACATTATCCTTTATGCTTTCAACCCTGATTAAAAGTACAGCAGCTGGAATGGGTGTCATGCTTGCTTGTTTAATCGCAGGAATGATTTTAACGAATATGGTTTCCTCTTGGGAATCAGCCAAATATTTGTTTATGGTGAATTTGACTCCTACCATTTATCTAACAGGGGGAACTCCTCCAATTGAAGGCATGAATCTTGGATTTACTTTATTGGTACTCCTCGTCTGGGGAGCACTTGGGGCATTTGTATCCTTTTTCATGTTTATGAGAAAAGACGTTTATTAAGATAGTTAAATTTATAAAAATCATTACCACCTTGTCTGTTATTCGATAAGGTGGTTTTTTAGTCGAATATTGTGGTTTCAATTTGTAAACGATAACTATATCTGCATACTTATCATAAATTTTCAGTACACGGGGTAATTATGGAAGCCACTTTTTGGACAAATACCATTTGGTACCTACTTTTAGGACTAGTATCGATCGTTGAAATATTTGTCGTGATTTATCATGCTGATAGGAAACTGTTTACATTTGCCTATTTCTTGTCGATTTTAGGGTTAACTTTTATCTTTGAAACAGTCGTACTTATCTATTTAGATTCGTATGAGTATTTTCCGAAGATTACCAAGAATCCTCCTCTTGCATTTGATGATAACCTTGCAGGGAATGTCTTTTCTCAAGTATCTGTCTCCGCATCTGCTCTGTTATATGTCATCTTTAATCTAAGGTATTATTGGGTTTTTATTTTTGCCGGGATTTATGGATTAGTTGAAGAATTATTTTTGGCATTAAATATTTATCAGCATCACTGGTATCGTACGTGGATGACCCTCGTATTAATTTCAATTTTCTTTTGGATTGCAAATATGATGTATGCTAAATTGAAACAGGGGATGAAGTCGATTGCCTATTATTTATATATATTGCTTGCATTATTTCCCTTGTATACTGTGTTACTGCTATGGGGGATTTTTATTTTATTTAGAATACAAAGCTTTAATACAGAATGGTTATCTAACCCAATTTGGAGTCGTTCAAGCATTGTTATAATGAACTATACTGTTTTTTCAATTATAATGATTATCATCATTTTAAAAAAATTACACTGGGTTATACAGGCAATCGTGATCTTTTTTCTCTATTTAATATACTTTACTTGTTATCGTTTAGGTTGGTTTGTTATTAGGGACGGTTGGTTCTTAGTTGTTTCTACTGTAGCCATTTTTTGGTTGTATATTTCTGTACACTTTCTAGACAAAGCATTTGGCAGTTCAAATAAATTTCACACATTTCGCACCGATCCAATCGATGAGTAAAATGTACATAAATTAAATAAGTCGACTGCCATTTGAGTCGACTTTTTTAATTTTTTTGTGTTAAAATTGTCTGTTGATTTCCGTTCCAGGTGCTCCCTTTCCGCGGGGAGTCCGGGAGCCTGTCTAACTGCAGCGGCTAGGGGCTCGCAGGTCTACAGCCAATCCGTCAAGAAGGTCAAAGAACGACCTTCATGCCGGCTCGTCTTATGCCTGTCGCCCCTGGGCAAGCCGCTTCCGCTTTTCTTTCTCCTCGGCGTTTTACGCCTGAGGGGTCTCCCGTGACACCTTCTCCCGCAGGAGTCTCGCACCTTCCACTCCAATCAACAGAGCGCTCAAAACTTTACATCGTTCTTAAATAGAGCCAATTTATAAAGAAGGATTTGTACGTAATGCCTTTTCTTTTACTTTGTATACTTGATAAAGGACTAGCGCAATAACGGATAGAACCACTCCTGGAAATGTAAGGAAGTCCGATTGATAGAGAATATAACCATCCACCAAGTACGGGACCAACAATTCGGCCGATTGAATCAAAGGAAGAAAGGAGTCCAGTTGTGCTTCCATATCCGATTGAAGAGCTTTTTGTTAAAACAGAAGAAATACTTGGGCGAATCACGCCATTTCCTATTCCAAAAATGGTTAAATAAACAGCTGCCGTTACAAAATTATTGGTAAGCAGAATTAACGCAAATCCAATGATAGAAATAATAATTCCGCCTTGGATAACTGGTCCATCTCCAAATTTCTTTGTTAATTTCCCCATTAAGCCGCCTTGTACAAATGCACCAGCTAGCCCCATAATCATAAACACATATCCCATTTCGGTCGAATCCATTCCAGCTTTTTCAGCCGCAAAATAAGCAAATGTTGCTTCCAGACCTGAAAGAGAGAGAAATGAATAATTGTAAAATGAACAAAATCGAAAGGTTGCCGTTAAAAGCATCCCAGATCGATCCTTTGTTTGTGCTATTATGGATTCGGCTTTCAATTGTTGATGACTCTTTTAAAAATAGAACGACCATCACAAGTGTTAACAGTGCAGAAATCCCAGACAGATAAAATGGTAGGGTGAGACTATACTTAGAAAAGATACCTCCGATTGCTGGTCCGAATACAAATCCTAATCCAATTCCAGCCCCAATCATTCCCATCCCTTTACCACGATCCTCTGGTGTTGTAATGTCAGCGGCATACGCCATCGTCGTTGGCATGTTCGCCGCAGAAAGAACACCTCCGATCGTTCTGGCTAGAAAAAGCATCCATAGGTTGGTTGAGACCGCCATCATAAAGAATGAAAGGGCAAGTCCGGCTATCCCGATTAACAGAACCGGCTTCCGACCAATTCGGTCAGACACTTTACCCCACATTGGTGCAAAGATAAGTTGCATTAACGAATAGATTGCCATGAGCAATCCGAGTTCGGTCGGAGAAGCTCCAATCTCCTCAGCGTAGAACGGAAGGACTGGAATCATGATTCCAAATCCGACATAAACGAGAAACATAATAAAGAAGAGGATCATTAAAGCATTTTTATTTTTAATAGCCATCACATCCTAACAATCAAATCAATAATATCTAAATTTATCATATTTATCATAATTTTGGAATGGCCATGCTCGCTCATTCAATTTTCTCACTAAAGGACTTGTTTAAATTTTTATTATTTTATGATAAATTGGGATTTGAAAGGGTGATATTGATGGATTTTACAAATGTTAGTTTAGCAAAAAAGGCCAATATTTATTTTGATGGAAAAGTAACGAGCAGAACAGTATTTTTCTCAGATGGTACAAAAAAGACATTGGGAATTATGCTTCCTGGAGAATATGAGTTTTCAACCTCACAGAAAGAGGAAATGGAAATCCTTTCTGGTCAATTGGAATTTAAATTAATGGGTGAGGAATGGCAGGAGATCAATGGTACGGGCGTGTTCTTTGTCCCTGCAAATGAGTCATTCTTATTGAAGGTTACAAGTGTGGTTGATTATTGTTGTTCTTATCACGATTAGTAATTTGAATACAAAAAGTGAGAAGCAGAGTCCCAAGTAATGGAGACTCTGTTTTCTTTTGTGATGAAAAACGACCCTTAATAACAAAACCGAACAATTCCATACAATGTGTCTAGAACTTCTTCTGCCTCTTGTTCTTTTCCAGGAGGTATAGGAATTTGAAATTCAGCAACCGTTTCTGTCTCTCCAGCTGAAAATTCTATTTTGATAAAAATGCATGCTGGATTCCCGTTTGTAATCTTTAAATCCTTAAAATAAGCAAAACGATTCCAACTGTAAAATATAACATCTCCGATTAGCACTCCATCCGGGCAAATATAGACTTCTTTTACGTGTTCAAGTTTCTTTTTATACCACGATAAAGCACTAGCCCTTCCTTGGAAGGAGGCGAAATTAATAGAATCATCATAGGTCCAATGGGATAAATATGTCCTATCACCACTTAAGATTTTTTTTCTAACTGAATTTGTTTTTTTCTTCGTAAACCAGAACAGAGAATAAATGGAGATGCCGATTAACAAAAGAATACCGATAATAAATGGGAGATAAAAGCTCATCATTTACACCTCCGCAAAGTAAATCGTTATTATTAATCATATTGGCTCTGAATTTAATTCATTCCATTATCTACAATTCATCCAACATAATACGGAATAAAAATTAAACGCAATGAATGTTCTCGATTCCTTTTATGTTCCAAGCACTTAACAAATGGTGTAATTAAGGTATAATATAATAGTTGAATCTAGCCAAGTTTTATTGGTATACAAGCAAAAGTTGAAAGCGAGTGTTCATGATGGGTCGTAAATGGAACAATATTAAGGACAAAAAAGCGTCAAAGGATGCAAATACAAGTCGTATTTATGCCAAGTTTGGCGTTGAAATTTATGTAGCAGCAAAACAAGGAGAACCCAATCCTGAGTCAAATCAAGCATTAAGATTCGTACTTGAGCGTGCAAAAACGTACAATGTACCAAAGCACATTATCGATCGTGCCATTGATAAGGCAAAAGGCGGTTCTGAAGAAAACTACTCTGAGCTTCGTTATGAAGGTTTTGGACCAAATGGGTCGATGGTCATTGTCGACGCATTAACCAATAATGTCAATCGTACTGCGTCTGATGTTCGTGCAGCATTCGGGAAAAATGGAGGTAACATGGGTGTAAGTGGTTCTGTTGCTTACATGTTCGATGCTACTGCAGTTATAGGACTTGAAGGAAAAACAGCAGATGATGTTCTAGAAATACTAATGGAAGCAGATGTAGACGTTCGTGACATCATTGAAGAGGATGATGCGGTTATCGTTTATGCAGAGCCAGAACAGTTTCATGCCGTACAGGAAGCATTGAAGAGCGCTGGAGTTTCAGAATTCACGGTTGCTGAGCTGACAATGCTAGCGCAAAATGACGTAACGTTACCGGAAGATGGACTAGCAAAGTTTGAAAAAATGATTGATGCGCTTGAAGATTTAGATGATGTTCAACGTGTGTACCACAATGTTGATTTAGGCGAATAATACATACAAAGATAGACCTTTAATTCAATTTAACAGGTCTGTCTTTTTTTGTGGCTAAATTTTGAACTTTTTTTGAAAAATTCATTGACGAATCATTCAATCTGTCATATATTAGTATTAACTTAAATAAGTTGTTATATAACAGTTAAAAGGAGGATAAACGGATGGAAATATATCGCGAAGCTTATGAAAATTACAAAAGTGCTTGTGAAAACTATGGGATGGAGTATATTTCATTTACTTATTTCATTAAGAATTTAACAAATGAACAAATTCATGAATATAGTAAGCAATCAAATTATTGATTAGGAAGTGATTAAGACGGAATCCCATGTCGAACTCAAACCATAAAACCCTGCACGTTTACAATTAAACGGAGCAGGGTTTTTTATGCTTTATGAAGGGTGGATAAACGAAAAAAGCATAGCGATTATATATAAACTATGATAAAAAAATAAACATTATAAATGATTAGGACAAGCTTCATGAAATTTCGCTATGTCTAAATAATCTATGTTAAAATAATGATTATCAAAATATTTCACGAAAGTGGATCTTCATCGTAAAAATTGATAATTCGGCGGTGGAATGATGGGCTATAAAGGAAGAATAATAACAACGTTTATCAGTTTGTTAGTCGGCATACCCTATTGTATATACAACTTTATTTCACTTCATAGCATCCTAAGGTTAGAAATTGATTTATCTGTTTTAATCGCTGTTACGATGATTATTTATTGGCTAGGAATGCAGTATGACAAGGCCGATTTCTATCATAAAGAGTTAATGAAAAAACAAAAGCAACTGACGCAGATGGCTTACTATGATGAATTAACATTGCTTCCCAACCGCTCCCTACTATATAAATTTTTAAAAAAATCAATCCAACAAATAAAACTGGATAATAAGTCGTTTGTTGTGTTATTCATCGATTTAGATGGATTTAAAGTAGTAAATGATGAATTTGGCCATTATATTGGTGATTTGCTACTGGTAGAGGTTGGAAGCACTCTGAAATCGTGTATAAGTGAGAAAGATATGGTTGCCAGGCTGGGAGGAGACGAGTTTATAATCGTGCTAACTGATTGTAATAAGAGCTCGGCAATTGAGATTGTCGCCTGTGTTAAAAACAAATTTTCAAAGCCTTTTATCCTAAATGGTCGATCTGTGCAAATCACAGCAAGTATTGGAGCAAGCATATCACCAGATGATGGATTGGATGAGGAATTACTGATACAACGTGCAGATAAGGCGATGTATGAAGCAAAAAATAAAGGAAAGAACACGGTTGCTTACTATCAGCCCAGTATAAAATAAAGGACCTTCTACACTTTTGAGGAAGGTCCTTTAAAAATTTACAAATAAAAAAACGACGCTAATTTGTCGTTTGAAATGGAAACACTATATTTTGAATTGTAAATAATGAATAGCCATGATATGATAATCAATGGTGATATAATACCGAAACATTTTCTTTAAATATATCCTATAATAACATTAACACAAACAAACATGAAAGTCAACGATTTGTTTAGAAATAATTTTTGGGAGGAATTCGATGAGCCACGATAAACATCCTGAATGGGGTTTGGAACAGGAAAGGGTAAATAGCATAGTTACAGAAATTGATCAAAAAATGATGCTTTTGCAGGAAAAAGGCGGCAACGTTCGGAAAGATGTAAAAGAGCTGCGCGAAACATTTTGGAGTGATGTTACCGTTAATATGGATGAACCGGATGACGTTATCGAAACGCATACGAGCTTAAGGCAGCAAGCGGAATTGCTAGGTGAACGTGAACGAAACCATACTCATATTCATCGACAAATGCAAACGTTAACCCGTTTGAAGTATTCACCGTATTTCGGCAGAATTGATTTTTTCGAAGATGGTGAAAGAGCTGCTGAAACAATCTATATTGGAATTGCATCCTTTATGGATCAAGACGACCAAGAATTCCTCATTTATGATTGGCGGGCTCCAATCTCAAGTCTGTATTACGATTTTCCACCAGGTCCAGCACATTATAAAACACCCATTGGAACCATAAGTGGCGAAATGAATTTAAAACGGCAATTTATCATTAAAGATAGTCAAATTACTGGGATGTTTGATTCTGGGGTAACCATTCGTGATGAAATGCTTCAGGCGGTTTTAGGGAATAATGCCGATACACAAATGAAAAGTATTGTCGCAACCATTCAAAAGGAACAAAATGAGATTATTCGTAATGAGCGGAGTCAGATTGTAGTAGTGCAGGGAGTAGCGGGAAGCGGGAAAACATCTGCGGCCTTGCAGCGGGTTGCCTATTTGCTCTATCGTTACCGTAATACGTTATCACCGGAAAATATCATTTTGTTTTCACCAAATCCATTATTTAATAGTTACATTTCAACGGTGCTCCCAGAGCTGGGAGAGGAAAATATGCAGCAAAGCACCTTTCAAGAATATCTTGATCAGCGGTTAAGCAAAGCGTTCATGCTAGAAGACCCATTTAATCAAATTGAATATTTGTTAACTGAAAAAGAAGCACCGGAATATCAAACAAGACTTGTAAGCATTCGCTATAAGAGTAGCATGGCATTCAAACAACTTATTGAAGCTCATGTTGAAGAATTAGCCGAAAAGGGTTTATTTTTCAAACCAATTGTTTTTCGGAAGAAAATGATTGTTTCAAAAGAACAAATCTATGATTATTTCTATAGCTTAGATCGAGGATTCTCAATACCAAATCGTATTCAGCTTGTTAAAGAGTGGTTATTTAAAGAACTGAAAAAATACGCTAAACTTGAAAAAAAGAAAAAATGGGTAGAGGAAGCTGTTCAATTTTTAGACAAGGACGATTTTATCGATGCGTATCAGAAATTAGAGGAAAAAGGTTTTTATTCCGCTAACTCGTTTGATGACTTTGAACGCGAGCAAGAGCTGTTAGCTGAGATGCTTGTTAAGCAAAAAATGAAGCCGCTTTTTAATCGCGTAAAAGCATTTCATTTTGTCGATATGGTAGCGATCTATCAGCAATTATTTCAAGAAGAAAATCCTCAGCCAATCGAAAATTGGGTAAAAATATGCAAAATGACCAATCTGAATTTAGAAAATAAATCAATCCTATATGAGGATGCGACACCTTTTGTGTACTTACAGGATTTGATTCTTGGGAAAAGAACCAATAGCTCTATTCGGCATATTTTTATTGATGAAGCTCAGGACTACTCCCCATTTCAACTTGCGTTTATAAAAGAAATGTTTCCATATAGTAAAATGACCCTGCTCGGTGATATCAATCAAGCGATTTACACAGAGTCAAGTGGCACAGCAAAATCTTTAACCGAAAGGGTTGAGCAGACGGATTCTGTTGCTACTTATGTTTTAAATCAAACCTATCGCTCTACTAAGCCGATTGTCGAATTTACAAGTTATATTGTCGAGGATGGAGAAAAAATTGTCCCGTTTAATCGTGAAGGAACTATACCTGTGGTTGCAATTCTTCCGTCGAAACAAGAACTTCACCTTAACTTGCTTGATCAAATTCAGCAATATAAAAAAGAAGGACACAATACGATAGCAGTTATTTGCCGGACCGCTTTAGAAAGTAAAAACGCATATGCTGCATTAAAAGACCAGATCCCGATTCGCTTGGTTGAAAAAGGTACGATTGCCTTTGAAGCTGGAGTGGTTGTCATACCTTCCTATCTTGCTAAAGGAATCGAATTTGATGCTGTGATCATTTATGATAGCTCCCAATATATTGAGGAAAGTGAACGGAAATTATTTTACACTGCTTGTACGCGTGCGATGCATGAGCTTTACATTGCATCGATTGTTCATGTTAGTCCATTCATGACAAATATTCCTCCTGATAAATTTGTGATCAAAGACTCTACTGACAATAAAGTAAAAGGGCTGTCTGACTAATCATCAGCAGCCTTTACTTTTTAGCTATCACAATCATAGCAGGGGAAGTAACCGTGTATTCATGTTCTTGAAAATCTCCATATAGTGCTATTTCTGAAAATCCTGCCTCTTGGAGTACAGATACCATTTCATAGGACTGAAGGGGATATAGTTCAACTGTGTTTTCAAAGAATTGGGTTTCTCCATTCATTTCAACTGTGAGAGCACCTGTAAATAGGATTTTATTATCTTGGATATCATAGGTTCTTTCAAAGGTTATTCCTTCTGATTTTTTAATGATAGGTAAGCTAGTGATATGTTCAGCAATAATTCTGTCATAATTAACTGACTGGATGATCAATGTACCATCGCTTTCAAGCATTTTATACAGATTGGTTATCATTTGCCGTATATGTTCGAGGGATTGTAAATGCACGATTGAATTTCCGATGCAAATAATCATATCAAATGTAACGGTATCAAGTAACTCGATTTTTTCCATGCTCAATTTCATGACATTTAGGTCAACATTATCGTTTTCTGCCTTTTCCTTCATTTTTTCGACCATTTCGTGTTCGATATCTGTTGCTGTTACTTCAAACCCTTTTTTAGCTAACAGAAGCGCTTGATTGCCTGTTCCCGCAGCTATATCTAGAATCCGTGCCCCTGGTGCACAGTGTTTCTCAATAAATTGTATTTGAGCAGGATTAGCAGGGAAAAGAAGATCATAGTAATGATTCAACTGTTGATAGAAACTCATAAACAACCTCCTATAATAGTATGGTTTTAAATATTCTATTTCTATTATAACCTTTTATTGATTTATATGATGGAAAACAGCCGATTAGGTATGAAAGGCTTTTTTGTGGAAAATATAGTAGATAAACTGTCTTATTAGAATAAACATCGTTGCTATAGGTGAAAAGTAATAAAATCTTCACAAATTTTCAAGTTCAATAAATGATAAAATAGCTTTAATGCGTAAACTGATTGGAGAGACAGCTATGGAGGAATTACTTAAACAATTAATTCAAAATGTACAAGATATTAAAGAAAACGTGTCAAGGATTGATGATTCGATTCATGCCTTGGAACAACGGTTATCCCGCTTAGAAAAGATGGATAGTATTGAACATCGCGTTTCGGTCAATCAAATCGATTTATCAGATATTAAAGAAATTGTTGAGAAAATGGAAGAATTCCAACGAGAGGAAGTTCTTCCAATGGCAAAGCAAATTAAAGAAATTCATCGCCATGAAGATCTTCATTTAATCCATAAACGATTAGATGCCCATCTAACAAAAATCGCTCAAAATGAAGAAGCCATTCTCATGCTTTCTGAAAAAGGGGAAGATTAAATTTAAGAAATCATTCCCAAAAAAAATCACACGAATGAACGTGTGATTTTTTTTGTCCTTTTATTAATTGTCTAAATTAACTTGAGTACGTGTTTTGAACGAAAGTTGTTTTTTCAAATTTACGGTAATATCTTCTAGAAGTAGTTCCATGCCGACAACTGTGAGTGACAAGAAATCAGCATAATGCTTTTTAACTTCCCATTTTAACTCGTGCTCTCCGCAAATACTGTATTCATTAATGCCTTCAATCTCTTTTTTAATCTTCAATAGTTCAGCTGTTTTTTCAGCTTCAGGAAGAGTCATTAAATGATCAATCTTTTCAATATATTTCATCGATGCAGTGATTTTCCCTTTTACATCTTCATGTGTAGCTTTGTCAATCAAGTTATACTTGAGCTTAAAGTCATTTAGTAGACTAGCAGATTCATAGGTAGAGTTAACAATGTCATCTCTTGTCATTTTGTTTGTTTCATAGCTTAACATGTATTTCCAAGAAGGCGCCTTTATCGCTTCACGATGATCTTCGAGTGTATGACAAAACTTTTTGTATCCATATAATTCTGGATTCTCAAAGGCTGGACTCGCTGGATCTAAAAATGGTGCTAATGGTGCAACAAAATACGATAAGCGACGGTCCTGATTACAAGAATTGTGTATTTCTTCAACAAAGTCAATATTTTTGAGTGCACTAGCATAATCTTGGTCTGGAATACCAACCATGAAGAACAAATCAATTTTTGCACATCCGTGCTTTAACGCATAGTTTAAAGTATTAATTACCTTTTTATTGGTACAACGGAATTTCCCATTGAAACGTCTAATTCCTTCATCGTGAGTTTCTAAAGTTAGCTCCATGCTATACTTTGGAACTGCTTCATTAATTTGTTTAAAGAATTCTTCGTCTGCGTATTGGAACAATTCAAATACAAGTTCATTTTTTAGATTAATTTGTTTTAATCGGTTTAAGAAATCATCAACATAGGCTTTTCCACCTTGTCGAATATCATGGAGGATGAAAATTGGTGCTCGGCTAAAACGTTGTATAAATTGGATGTCCTCTACTAGCTTAGCTGGAGAACGTAAAGCCAAACCTGGTCGGTTACAGTTTTGTTCGTAAGACTGCTTTGATCCACCACAAATCAAACAACCTTGTGTACAACCACGGGCAGTTAAAATTGCTGTATTCGGATATTGTAACCAGCCGTTGTATGGAAGTGGATCTTTAAAGTTGAGATATTTAAAGACTGACTTAATTGAATAGCGGTAACCGGGTACATCGAATTCATCTAAGCTATCAGGAACATAAGAAATTGGATTGTAGATTACATCCCCATTTTCCTTTCTCCAAGTTAGGTTAGGAATATCAGAAAAATTCTTTTTACCGAATTTGATTTCTTCAATTAACATGAGCATTAATTTTTCAGTCGAGTCACCACGCATGACGAAATCAATAAAAGGATATTCAAGTAATTCTTTATGATAATACGTTGCTGATAAGCCACCAAAAATCATCGGTGTATCAGGATGTAGTTTTTTTACGATTTTCGCCAGTTCAATACTGCCGTGTGCGTGAGGAAGCCAATGAAGATCGATTCCAAACGCTTTTGTTTTAATGCCTTTTAATTTTTTCTCGACATTGAAATTGGAGTTCATTAGCATGCGGTTGGCAATATTAATGATTTTTACTCGTAGGCCGTAACGCTCTAAATAGTCTGCAATGCTGGTAAGACCTATTGGGTACATTTCAAAAGCAGGCGAGGATGGTACCACATCGCTAATCGGTCCTGCTAATAAGGAATTTTCTCTGAAATCGTATACACTTGGTGCATGTAATAAAACTAAGTCGTATTTCACCATTTATTGTCACCTCTAAAGTTAATAACATAGGAGAATAATGCGTTTTTTCTATCCTTGTGTTAGTAATGTTTATGTGCTAATCGTATATAAAAAGAGAAGGTAATTCTATAAATTAAGGATTGTGTCATGAAACGTTCGAAAAGCTGTTTCAAAATATTGTCTAACTGTGACATATTACATACAAATGAACGTATTTTATTAAAAAACGCGTCGAGAAATACTGTATTAAGATAGTTTCGAAACATATTGAATTATTTTAAAAATAGTGTAAAATTACACTTAAGAAATATTTGGAAAGAACAAGGGGGTGCAGGTAGACAATGAGTCAACAGGAAGAGCGGAAAAAAGTCTTTATGACTGAATTACATCATTTAGTTGAAGAAGATTACATTTCAGGCAAACAATTTAATGAAATGGCTAAAGCATATCAACGATATTACGCTGAGTTATCTGTTCAGCAAGATAACAGAATGGAAATACCGCATGAGAAAAAACCGGAAATACAACTGCAAAGTTCTAGGCAAGTTCCAGAACAAATAAAACAAAAGCATGTTAAACCGATTCCACCAAAGCAAATACAAGAAAAGAAAAGATTGTCACAGGAGGAGCAAAGGGAAAGAAATATATCTTGGTCCTTAAATCTTGGAGTCATTTTGTTATTAATTGGCGGGCTATTCGTGGCCACAAGTAATTGGGCGACGATGGAAAATTGGATGAAAAGCGGGTTAATTGGACTTGTATCACTCCTCTTTTTTGGGATTTCCTACTTAGCAAACAAGGTACTAAAAATTGAAAAAACTGGTTTTGCTTTTATTGTTCTAGGTAGTTTGTTTTTACCAATATTTCTATTATCGATTGGATGGTTCGAACTAATAGGTGGTTATTACTCCTTTACTGGCGAGGGACGCTTTCTATTTGGATTTATAAGTAGTCTTCTAGTCATTCCAATCTACCTTTTGATTGCTAAAAGGCTATCATCAAGATTGTTTGTTTGGTTTTCTTATCTGGCTACAACAGTAGCTGTTGCCTATTTGATTGCTTCGTTTAAATTAGAGCGTGATTGGTTTTATTTTGGCTTCATGCTTTACAATGTTTTAACTGTTTTTCTATTTCATCGCTTTAAAACAAAGGATGCTTACAAACTCTTCACAAAGGAACTGGTAGTGTTTGCGCAAATCCAACTGATTTTGTCCTCGTTGATAACGATGGTTTTTTATGAAAATCATCTAGTAAATGGAATCAACCTTTTTATTACGGCAGCTGTGTATTTAGCAATGGTTTACGTAAGTGGTCGGAAGGAGTATCACTTCGTTTTTAGTGCGTTAATTGTTTATGGGGCATATCAAGTAATTGAAAATTCTGTGTTAGTCGATTATTACGAGGTTTTATTTGTTCTTGTTGGTATTAGTTTTTTGGCAGTGCCTAAATTATTGGATGAACAACAACAGTGGAAGAAAGTTTTTCAGCTGACAAGTTCTATAGTGTCTATGATTGCGTTTGTCTATATCAGTATGGATGCATTGTTTACGAATATGAGGATGGAAAATCCATCTTGGGCACTTATTCTGGCATATTTTCTTTTATCTGGTCAATTTCTTTATTTAGCTAATGAAATGAAGGCTTTGTTATTTCAGTATTTAAGTCCTATCTTCATTGTTGCAGGAATGTATGAACTGATACAATTCTTCAATTCCTGGTTTGGTCTTGACGATTTGCATACACCGATTTTTCTTATTGGTTTTGGCTTGTATACGATACTTGGCAGTGTCATCCATTTCCCGATGCTTTCAAGTATCATAAAGAGTTCGCGGGATATTGGCTTACTCGTCATGTCGGCTATCATCTTTCTTGCACTCATCGATCAACATCAGCTCGAGCTAGGTATCATCCTAATACTATTTACTGTACCACTGTACTTATGTATCCATTTAGAGGATCGTAAGGGGTATAAGAATGTTGCTTCTTGGCTTTTGCCACTTTCCAATGCAGTGGCATTTTCCGCATTTGGTGAAGTGCTACGTCTAAATTCATTCTTTTATCAACAATATTTAGGGATATCGATGAATGCTATTCTAGGAAGTGCAATTTGCTTTATATCCTATTTCGGCTGGAAAAAAGTTAAAAAAGAGGAATTAGCTTGGAACTCATTTATGATTGCACAACTATTTTACACTTTCGGGATCCTGTTTGTGGTCACCTTTAATGTGAATGAGCTATGGATGCGCCCGCTGGTTTTCTTAGGTGGTATTGGAGTTTATGTGGCGTTCTTCAATCTGACAAAGTATAAGTGGATCCCTTACCTTATAGCAGTAACGACTTTGATTTCCTATTTTACGATTTTACAGTCGATTTACCTTAAGGTAATGGTCCCAACAAGTATAATTTACCTAGAAAACATCATTGCAGCTGTACTTTTACTCTCTTTATCCTATTTAATGAAAAATTATAGCGCGAGTATCGCCAATGGCTTTGCATGGGTTGGGCATATATACCTCCCATTAGCATTTGGTTTAAGCTTTTTTAGCTTTGTGGAAAAATCGTTTATTAGTTTTCTAATCGGCATTGTCCTATATATGACTAGTGCATATTTGGTCAAAACCGAGTGGAAGTGTAAAACGTTCTTATATGCAGGATTTACTACACTTTACTTAACAGTGTTAACGGGAATGATGAACTATCATATTAAATTAGAATTGTCGTATGCATTTTTCATTACAAGTTTAATGATCGCTGTATATGGGTTATTGGCAGGACATAGATTTCAGCATTATACGAAATACTATCTAGTACCATTTTCGATGATTGGGATCGCTGGGTTTATAAGTAGTTATCCATACTCGATAAACTTGTATATTGTTACGATCCTATACTGTGTCTGTTTACTCCTATATTTAATCAAAGTCGAATGGGGGAAAATGACAGTCTTACCATTGTTATTGCTCTTTGGGGCGACCATGCAGTATTTACAAAATGCTGATTATCCAACTGAGACCAAACTTTTGATTGTCAGCATATTCGGTATCCTGTTATTTATTATCGGAAAAATCGTCTACAACCAATTTTACCAAGAGGATGAAAAAGGTACTGTTATCCAGCTTGATGGGTATACCATTACAGCCTTTCTTTATCTTGGTTCGGGTTATTTATTTATATCAGACGCTATCTGGTCTAAATTTATCCCAGGTATATTGATTTCAGTAGGTTTAGCGCTGCAATTTAATAGAGTTCCAGAACGCTATAGGGTGTGGATTAAACTTATAGCAGGAATTTATTTACTCGAGCCCTACTATTCAACGGTCTTGAACCTTCAACTGCCAGCATTGCTCGAAAGGGAAATCGTTGTCTTACCATGGCTGATTGTCGTTATTTACTTAGGACGTTGCTTAAATGGGAAATATCAGCAGCTTATGAATCGACTTCATTGGTTCGTATTGATCCTCATTTCATTAGCACTCATTCAGGATGGGTTGGAAAGTTCAACGGTCTATGATGCGTTAATTTTAGGATCATTATCACTAGCTTCCATGCTTTCAGGAATGTTTATGAAGGTTAAATCTTATTTTCTTGTTGGTTCAGGAGTTCTTTTATTGAACGTATTTTTACAAACCCGTCCATTTTGGGGGAATATGCCGTGGTGGGCTTATTTATTAATTACGGGCTCAATCCTCATCGCAGTTGCCAGCTACAATGAATGGCATAAACAAAAGTCAGCGAGGGGAGAAACAACGGCCTTAACCATTCTCAAGCAAAAGCTTGTCCACTGGTATAAAAAATGGGATTAATCCTTTGGGGGCTGACGAAAATGTCAGCTCTCTTTAAATAGTTTTTATGTTTATGAGCACCAATAATGGTATAGAAGGATAAAAGGGTGGGTTTATTGAAGTCATCGATTTTTGTATAGAAAAATAATATCGCGTGCTAAAGCAATGTATGATATGATTTTAATGCTTTTGAATAATTATGATAGGGAGGGTGCTATGGAATCGTTTGTTCTCATTTTTGTCGGAATAATAGTTCTAATTTTTATCAATCTTATATTAATAAAATCAAAGCAATTTATTGGAATAGAAGAGAGTTTGGATGATGTGCAAGCCTTTATTGAAAACAATGGAGGAACTCATCTATCCCACTTAACATTCCTTAATGATAAAGAAGTGTATCGAACAAAAAATAATAAGGTATTATTCGTTTATCAAAAAATAGGGAATAAGTTCATTGTTCTAGGTGACCCAATTGGAAAAGAAGAATATATTAGAGAAGCTATGGTTGAATTTACTGAATTTAGTAAAGGTTTGAGGAAAAATCTTGTTTTTTATCAGGTTTCAGAACGATTTCTCCTTCATTATCGAAACTTTGACTATCAATTATTCAAGCTTGGTGAAGAAGCAAAGGTTGATTTGGATGAATTTACTCTGGCAGGTAAAAAGGGTGCAAAGCTAAGAACGAGAAAAAATAAATTTGAACGGAATGAGTTTCAATTTAAAGTATCCTATCCGCCTCATTCTTATGAATTACTCGGAAAAGTTCAAGCTATATCAGATTCCTGGCTGGGTGGCAGAAAAGAAAAGGGTTATTCTGTCGGCTTTTTCTGTAAGGATTATCTTGCTCGATTTCCGATAGCTACGATAACCAATCCAAATGGAGAAGTCATTGCGTTTACTTCACTTGCTTGTGATAAGCAAAAAAGAAAGCAAACGATCACAATTGATTTAATGAGACATGTAGAGAATTGTCCACATGGGACGATGGATTTCTTATTTTTATCAATTTTTCAATGGTGTAAGGACCATGGCTATGATTGGTGCAGTATGGGAATGTCACCGCTTGCTAATGTCGGTGTAACGAAGCAATCATCCATGTACGAAAAACTGGCTCGTCTTGTGTTTGAGCACGGCCACATGTTTTACAAGTTTAAGGGATTACATGAATATAAAAATAAATTTACTCCACAATGGGAGTCGAGGTATTTAGCTTACAATAAAACATTTTTACCGCTCTTATTTATTCAGTTAGTCATACTTGTTCATCGAAGAAATCAAAAGTCAAGCGAAGGTAAACTGCTGCGTGGTTTGAGGAATGTAAGTTAATTACATAGCAGAAAAGGCGGAAGCTCCTAATGAAAAGGGGCTTCCGCTTTTTATATGTAACTGTTTCAGTCCATTTACTATAAGACATACCGCTGCTTCCTCGTGATTCCATAAATTCGAAGAATACACTTTTCAGGAAAACTGCATAGATTATGTAGTAAGCAAGGCGAGGAGGTAGAACGATGGGGAGTCATTTATTAGAGCAATTTTTAACGGATCATTTACTGGATTTGAAGAGTAAAGGTTTATACCATCACATCGATCCACTTGAGTCATCAAATGGCCCGATGATTATAATTAGCGGTCAAAAGCTCATTAATCTATCCTCTAACAATTATTTGGGGCTAGCGACTGATCAACGGCTTAAGGAGGCAGCAATTAAGTCTATTGAAGTATTTGGGGTAGGAGCGGGTGCTGTTCGGACGATAAATGGAACGCTTGAGCTTCATGTACAGCTTGAAGAGAAATTAGCTTTATTTAAACAAACAGAAGCCGCAGTTACCTATCAATCTGGCTTTAATTGCAATATGGCGGCAATTTCTGCGGTAATGGATCAACATGACGCCATTCTTTCTGATGAATTAAATCATGCTTCCATAATTGATGGATGTCGACTTTCTAAGGCAAAAATCATTACGTATCGCCATTCAGATATGGAGGATTTATACCAAATAGCTAAGACTGCGACCGAATCCGGACTCTACAACAAAGTAATGGTGATTACAGATGGTGTATTTTCGATGGATGGTGATATTGCAAAGCTGCCCGAAATCGTAAAAATCGCAGCAGAATTTGACCTGATTACGTACGTCGATGATGCCCATGGTTCTGGCGTATTAGGTGGAGGTGCAGGTACTGTAAAGCATTTTGGGCTTTCCGATCAAATTGATTTCCAAATTGGAACTTTATCGAAAGCCATTGGTGTTGTCGGTGGATATGTTGCTGGAAAGAAAAATCTAATAGATTGGTTAAAAACTCGAAGTCGTCCGTTTTTATTTTCGACGGCCACAACACCTGGAGATGTAGCAGCTTGTATCCAAGCGCTAGAAATTTTAAGTACTAGTGATGATCTAAATAAGCGATTATGGAAAAATGGTAGTTATTTAAAGGCTGGATTAAAAAAGCTTGGCTTCAATACAGGAAATAGCGAAACACCGATTACGCCTTGTATAATTGGGGACGAACTTAAAACTCAGCAGTTTAGTAAAAGATTACTAGAAGAAGGGGTATACGCGAAAGCCATTGTTTTTCCGACTGTTGCCAAAGGTACTGGCCGTATCCGGAATATGCCAACAGCAGCTCATACGAAAGACATGCTTGATGTCGTCATTTCGATATATGGAAGAGTCGGAAAAGAAATGGGTATTATTTAATATCTCCTTATATCGGAGGAAATCCAATGAAAAAAATTATGATTACAGGAGCCTTAGGTCAAATTGGCACGGAATTAACCGAGATGTTAAGGCGTTTGTACGGCCAAGATAATGTTCTGGCAACGGATATTCGTCCAACCGATAACGAAATCATCCAAGCCTGTCCATTTGAAATTTTAGATGTTCTCAATGGTGATTCAATGTATCGCCTTGCACAAAAGTACAGTGTTGATAGTATCATCCACTTAGCTGCACTTCTTTCGGCAAAAGCAGAAATGAATCCACTATTAGCCTGGCAAGTGAATATGGCTGGACTTGTTAATGCTCTCGAGACTGCCAAGCACTGGCAATGTCAGTTATTTACCCCAAGCTCCATTGGCGCTTTTGGCCCAACAACCCCAAAAAATAACACCCCACAAGACACTCTCATGCGCCCAACAACAATGTATGGAATCAATAAAGCAACAGGCGAACTTTTGTCAGACTACTATTATTTTCGCTATGGCGTAGATACACGCGGGTTACGGTTCCCGGGTCTGATTTCCTATAAAACTCCACCTGGTGGCGGAACAACGGATTATGCAGTAGAAATCTACCATGATGCGATTAAGCAAGGGAGCTATACTTCTTATATCGCGAAAGACACCTATATGGATATGATGTATATGCCAGATGCATTAGCGGCAATAATCGACTTAATGGAGGCAGATTCAGTTAAGCTAAAGCATCGAAATTCCTTTAATGTGACGGCAATGAGCTTCGATCCAGAGGGGATTGCAGCAGAAATCCGCAAGCACATACCTGAATTTAAGCTTCATTATAACGTAGATCCGATTCGCCAACGGATTGCTGATAGCTGGCCAAACTGCATTGATGCAAGCGCTGCGTTCGAACAATGGGGCTTTACAGCAAAATATAAACTCCCTGATATGACGATTGATATGCTTGATAAGCTTGGCCCAAAGAAATCAGTAGCTAGTTAAACGTACGGCCCTTTAGGAAACATATTCCTCCTATCGGGCTGTTTTTTAAGGGAATTGGGTAACTACTTTCATTTTTCATACCCCTTTCATCGTTTTGAAATAATTTGTTCACATTTAGTGTTTAACATATAGAAGAACGAAAACACTAAGGAGATGAACTATGTTAGCAAAATTAAAAACACGCAAAGGGATTTTATTTATATCATCAGGAGTATTGCTTGTTGCTTCGATCATCCTAATTGCCTATTTCAGTTTGAAAAAAGATATAGCTGCAGAAGTTAATGGTGAGAAAATCACAAAGGATGAATTGTATAGCCTGCTTGAAGAACAGTATGGAGAAGAAGCATTAGATACGCTTATCTCTGAAAAATTAATACAACAAGAAGCAGATAAAGAAAAAATTTCTGTTTCCACAAGTGAAATCGATGAAGAAATAGCTGCACTACAGGAATCTTATGGAGGAAAAGAGGCCTTTGAATCAATGTTAGAATCAAGTGGCTATACACTAGACTATGTAAAAAATGATATTAAATCCTATTTAACTTCCAAAAAACTATTAGAGCCAGGGATTAAGGTTACCGAAAAGGAAATGAAAGAATACTTTGAGGAAAATAAAGCAACCTTCAATGAAGGAGAACAAGTAAAGGCGAGTCATATATTAGTTGAAGATGAAGCCACGGCTAAAGAAGTGAAGGAAAAACTTGATAAAGGTGAAGATTTCGCCAAGTTGGCAAAGGAGTATTCAACCGACACGACCACTAAGGATAATGGTGGGGATCTTGGATTCTTTGCTGAGGGTGAAATGGTTGCCGAATTTGATGAAGTTGCTTTTGCTTTAGCTGTGAATGAAATAAGTGATCCCGTCAAAACTGATTATGGATACCATATTATTAAAGTGGTAGAAAAGAAGGATGCCGCAGAGGCGAAATATGAGGATCATAAAGAAGAAATTAAAGCAACCCTAATAGATCAAAAACTGCAAACGGAGTATACCTCTTGGTTAGAGGATAAAAAAGCAGATGCCGATATAAAAAAATATTAATTCTTGACAAAGACCGTGAACCTTGCAATGTTCATGGTCTTTTAACATTTTGAAAAAAACGTATTTGAACTTCCCTTCTCATTCTATTGAAAAAAAGACGAGCATATATTAGTAGAAAAGAAGTTGCGGAGGGACGCTGGTGGACAAAATGAATCAAGGAACCAAGAAACGTGTTCGCACTATATATCTGCTGTTAACTGGTGTGTTTGCCCTTTTCATCATCCGAGTTGGGTATATTCAATTTATTTATCAAAATGATTTGGTGACCTTTGCACAAATGGAACAAAATGCTCAGGAGCTCAATATCCCTATCGTTGAAAATGTTAAAAGAAGCTTTAATGTTGAGCTAAAAGGTTATACAGAGGTCACAACGGACGAAATCATAAACAATGGCAAGTCGGATGTTGGCTCTTTATCGCTATTAGACATCGTTTATTCCAGCTGTCAGGATGGATGTGTCGGAAGGCCGGCTATTTTCGTTAAGGATGATAGTGGCTATGTTTTTTATAAAAACAAAACAGGAGAAAATACATTAGTTGAAATAAAACGAACAAGTGATCGCTGGATGAAAACCACCACACATACAAGGTAAAGATATACTGTTAAAAAGAATACATTAAAGTATTGAAGGGATGATTCAGGGTCATCCTTTTTTTGATCTCTTTTGTAAGAATATTACTACAAACCCAATAACTTAAAGATTTTCCACTAGAAATGAACAAACTATTAACAAACTGTTGCTGCTGTATTAAATATTTAGGATAAATTGAAAAAACGGTTGAACCTTACGCCAATACGATTTACCTTTGATTTAGAACTTCTAAAATAAATGTGTTATCTTAAGAAAATATCAGCTTTTTTAGTAAAAGCTTTACCTACAGGAAGGTGTTATGGATGAAAATATTAATGATTGAGGACAATGAGAGCGTTTGTTCGATGGTTGAAATGTTCTTTCTTAAAGAAGGCATACAAGGTGAATTTGTAAATGATGGTCTTGAAGGCTTGCAACGGTATAAGGACGGTGACTGGGACTTACTGATCGTCGATTGGATGCTGCCTAATATGGATGGAGTAACCATTTGCCGGAAAATCCGAGAAGAAAACAAAACCATTCCGATTATCATGCTCACGGCGAAAGACACTGAATCCGATCAGGTATTAGGGCTTGAGATGGGTGCCGATGATTATGTGACAAAGCCGTTTAGTCCACTCGCGTTAATGGCAAGAATCAAAGCAGTTTCACGCCGAGCTGGAAATGCAGCAAAGGAGGATGAATCGCTTCGTAATCATTTTTTAGAGACACAGTTTTTTAGAATCAGTAAAGAAACAAGGGAAGTATTTCTAAATGATGAACAGATTACCAATCTCACTCCGAAGGAATTCGACCTTCTTTATTATTTTATCGAACATCCCCGTCAGGTATTTTCGCGTGAACAGCTGTTGGAGCGTGTCTGGGGCTATCAATATTATGGGGATGAACGGACCGTCGATGTCCACATTAAACGGTTACGCAGTAAAATTGGCACAGCAAAGCAGCCCTTCCTTCAAACCGTTTGGGGTGTAGGCTATAAGTTTGATGAGTCGGTGGTAGAGGATGAAGCTTAAGCTCAGGTATATTTATCAGCTTTTTATTAGCCATCTTAGTATTCTTATCGTCGCTTTCCTTATCTTGAGCATCATCTTTACCAATTATGTTGAGAATTATGTTTATAAAAACAAAGCAGAAGAGCTTACTAACTATGGTGAAAATATTCTGAGGCAATTTGACCGAATGCAGGTTGGAAGCAGACAAATATTAAATCAATATAGCTCGCTTTTAAAGGCGAGGCAGATTGATTTTATCATTTTTGATAATGAAGGAAGAGTCGTTTATCCTGACTTCGGCAAAATTCCGAGAATTGAATTAAAAGAGAGTGAATGGAAAGTCATTACTGAAGGAGAAACCCTCGTTGTGAAGCGGGACACAAGATACGATTCTGATGTTTCCCTTGTTGGAGTTCCATACATGAAAGAGGGCAATTTTCTAGGCGGAATTTTGCTATTCTCTCCCGTAAAGGGTTCACGTGAAATGATTAGTCAAATCAATGACTATTTGCTTTATACCGTTATCATTTCATTATCTGTTACGTTGTTGATGAGTTGGATTCTCTCAAAAATTCATGTTCGAAGAATCCAAGGTATTCGTGATGCCACCTCGATGGTCTCAACTGGAAATTATGATGTGAAGCTGCCATCGTCTAGCTTTGATGAAATTGGTGAGCTTGCTAATGACTTTAATGAAATGGTTGGAAAATTAAAAAGTTCAAGCAACGAAATCGATAGTTTAGAAAATCGGAGACGGCAATTCATGGCTGATGTTTCCCATGAAATGCGGACACCGTTAACCACTATCAGCGGTGTCATTGAAGGAATGCGAAGCAGAATGATCTCTGACGAGGATAAGGAAAAAGGGATTAACCTCGTAAGCAAAGAAACCAAACGATTAATTCGACTAGTCAATGAAAATCTTGATTATGAAAAAATTCGTTCAAATCAAATTAAATTAATGAAGGAAGAAATACAATTAGATGAATTACTAGAAATTATTCGGGAAACTCTTCTGTTCCAGGCTGAAGAGAAAAATAACCAAATAGTCGTAGAGGTAGAACCTGGAACAGTTGTCCATGCAGATTATGACCGTATGATTCAAATCTTAATAAATATTACGAAAAACAGTATTCAATTCACAAATAATGGACATATTTGGTTGCGCGGAAAAACAGCAGAAAATCAAACAATTATTGAAATTGAAGATAGTGGAATTGGGATACCTCCAGAGGAGATCGAATCGATTTGGCGGAGGTTTTACAAAGCAGATTTGTCTCGTAAAAATAATCAATATGGTGAATTTGGTTTAGGCTTGTCGATCGTAAAACAGCTCGTCCAGTTACACGATGGAGAGATTACTGTTCACAGTCAACAAGGGCAAGGGACAAAGTTTGTCATCATCATCCCAAATAAGAAAATGTAAATGAGTTTTAAAAAATGACTGCCTTACGAGGTAGTCATTTTTTTGCATTTTTAATGATTTTTTCATGACTATTCATTTTCTTTTCCAAGTTTGTTAATAAGTTTGTCATATTTTCTCGGTAAGATGATAGCAGATAAATAATCACTTTAGATTTTCTACAAAGAAGGTCACATAAATTCGATTTTTGGAGGTATTTTGCATGGAAAATTATGAAGGTCAAGAACGTCAAATCGTCGTTCATAAACAGTCTAAAGGAAAACAATTTGTATCAACTGTAACTGGTGGAATTATTGGATCGGTGCTAACCCTTGCCGTTATTACAAGTCCTTATTCAAGCCAAGTACTCGATCGATTAAATATTAATATTGGGAACGAAACTCAACAAACCGCAAAAACAGAAACTACCAATGTGGCGACCAAAACCACACCGGTTACAGCAAAAAAAACAAATAATTCTCAAAGCTCATCGATTTCCGACATGGTGGCATCTGCATCACAATCAATCGTAGGTGTATCAAATATTCAACAGTCAAGTAACCGTTTTTCCCAGCAAGTACAGGAGGTCGAAAGCGGGACAGGCTCAGGAGTTATTTTTAAGAAAGATGGAAATAAGGCCTATATCGTGACGAATAATCATGTCATTGAAGGTGCTAGTCAAGTGGAGATTACGCTTGCGGATGGTGAAAAAACGTCGGCAAAAATTATCGGTGCTGATGCGCTTACCGATTTAGCAGTACTAGAAATTGATGGTAAATATGTGAGCTCCGTGCTCAGCTTTGGTGATTCATCAACATTGCGTGCAGGAGATGAGGTCGTTGCAATCGGTAACCCACTTGGTCTTGATCTTTCAGGTACCGTTACTCAAGGGATTGTTAGCGGAACCGATCGTTCTATGGCAGTGTCAACCTCAAGTGGAGAATGGGATTTAAATGTCATTCAGACTGATGCGGCTATTAACCCAGGCAATAGCGGCGGTGCACTTTTAAATACGGAAGGGCTTGTTATTGGGATTAACAGCTTGAAAATTTCAGAAGATGGTGTGGAAGGCTTAGGCTTTGCGATCCCTAGTAATGATGTCATTCCGATTGTGAATGAATTGATCGAAAAAGGTGAAATTTCTCGACCTTACTTAGGAGTTAGCCTGGCTGATCTAGAGCAAATCCCTGCACAATATCTACAGGACCTACCAGAAAATATTAACTATGGAACGATGGTAACAAATGTGGATTCAAGTTCTAATGCAGGTAAAGCAGGTCTTGAGGTCCAAGATGTGATTGTATCCTTTAATGGAACAAAGGTCGAAGGAGCAAGTGATTTAAGAAAAATTCTTTATACAGATGTAAAAGTCGGAGACAAAGTGAAGTTAGAAGTTTATCGAAATGGAGAATTAAAAACGTTTACGGTTACGTTAGCTAAATAACTCACCCAGATGAACATTCCAATTTGAAAGGAGGTGAAATGATGAAAAAAAAGATTTTTTGGATGATCTCCGTTGCAATAGCGGCACTTGTGTTCATTCATCTAGTGAAGTTGGCTGTTTTTCAATGTAGTTCAACTTCAATGGCAGGCTTTTCATCACCAGGACAGAGTTTCAGCGGACATGGTTTTCAAAATGGCGGATTTGGACATTTTGGAGGATCTTCGGGGTACATGATGGGAGGCCAGCACAGATTTCAAATGGATTACACCGCACACAGTAGCCTATTATTCCCGTTCTTGTTTTACTTCGGATTGGCAGGAGTTGGATTTACACTTTACAAGCTGGCAGCTAAAAAGGCAATCGTTAAGGGAATTGGCGTCGGATTTCTTTTTATCGGTCTTTGGGGGTTGTTACCAAACTGGATTGTTCTATTAGGTCTGATAGTTGGCGCTTACTACTGGTATAAGTCAAATAAATCAACAAACACATCAATGAATATGCCAGAAAGCTATATTACTTTACCAACACAAAAGCTAGATTTCCTTGATGAATGGGAGCGGAGTATTAATAATAAGGAGGAAAAATAAATGGGTATTTTTAAAAGAATAAAAAGTATAGTAGTTGCCGATATCAATTGTGCAATCGATAAGATGGAAGATCCTACTACTATGTTGAAGCAATATTTAAGAGAGTTAGAAGAAGAAATCAAAAAGGGAGAAAATGCCCTAGCTAATCAGCTTTTTATTGAAAAAAAATATGAAGCCCTGATTACTGAAGCACAAAGCGTGATTGAAAAGCGAGCTCGACAAGCGCAATTAGCCGTGGATCAAAATGAAGAAGACATTGCGAAACTTGCATTGCAGGATAAAATTGCTCAGGAGAAAAAACTGACGATCGCAAAGGCTACATACGAAACGGTAAAAAAGCAAACGACAACCGTTTATGCACAAGTAAAAAAATTAAAAGAAACATACGAGGAGCTTCAACAAAAAAACTTGCTCTCATCGCAAGAGCAAATGTTGCTGAGGTTACGAATCAAGTAAATGGATCTCTTGCATCGTTTTCTCCAGAGAGTGCAGTTAAAGGTTTTGCACGAATGGAGGAGCAAATATTAAATTTAGAGGCAAAAGCCAGTGCTTCACAGTCCTTTTATGAAATGAATTTATCAAAAGAAGCACAGTATTTAAATAAAGCCCTTCAAGACGAAGTTCAAATAGAGCTTGAAAAACTTAAACAAGCGAAAACGACTACTGTTTAATAACTAAAGTAACCCCCCAGTGCCATATTCAAGGCAAAGGGGGGTTACTTGTTTACTTTCATTATACTAATCAACAATATAACGATTGTATTTATCGGTTCACATAAATTAACTTGTCTTTCTTTTCTGTTACAATACCAACAATTTCAGCGATGGAATGCCCTTTTTGCTTTAAGTTTTCAATATATTGAAGTGCCTCGCTTTCATCAAGGGCAACGAGTAATCCACCTGAAGTGATAGCATCGCATAGGACTAACTGCTCATCTACTGAGATTCCGTTATACTCTACATCATTTAGTAGCCACTTATGATTAGCCTTGGAGCCACCAGGAATGACGCCCTGAGCAGCTAATTCAAAGGTTCCCTCTAGTACCTGGTATTTTTGAAAGTGTGATTTCGAAGCTTACATTACTTCCTCGAGCCATTTCACTTCCGTGACCTAATAATCCAAAGCCTGTTACATCAGTTACAGCAAACGGGTTTAGCCCGGCTAAGCTTTCAGCGGCAATTTTGTTAAGATAAGCCATCGTTTCTGTTACGATTTGTTCTTGCTCAGCTGTTACTGCACCACGCTTAATACCTGTTGTTAGAATACCAACCCCAATTGGCTTGGTCAAAACCAGTACATTACCTGGCTTTGCACCGATATTTTTCCAAATATGGTCTGGATGTACAATTCCCGTTACAGATAAACCGAATTTAGGCTCTTGGTCATCAATTGAGTGTCCACCAACTGTTACCGCACCACTTTCTTTTACTTTATCTGCTGCCCCTCGTAATATTTCTGATAGTATTTCAGGTCCCAATTTTTTAACTGGGTAACCTACGATGTTAAGGACTGTTTTAGGAACCCCGCCCATCGCATACACATCACTCAAAGCATTTGCCGCAGCAATTTGTCCGAATTTATATGGATCATCCACAATCGGCGTAAAATAATCAAGGGTTTGAATTAACGCGATCGAGTCCGTTAATTGGAAAACTCCAGCATCATCAGATGTTTCATGCCCAACCAATAATTCGGGTACTGGCTCTTGTTTTGGTAAAAGACGCAACACTTGCGCCAAGTCCTCAGGACCAATTTTACAGCCTCAGCCAGCCTTAGAAGATAATGAAGTTAGGCGTATTTTTTCTTGTTCGCTCACCATTTTCCACCTCCAGTGTCTAGTATACCTTTATTTAAACAATCTCGCACATATTCAAACAGATATTTTGCAGAGTGTTACGAGTTTATACTACAATATTTTTACTTCATGCTGTTAATGTATAATAAAAACAGGTAGAAAGGAGCAGGAAATTGAAAAAATTTAATGTTGTTGTAGAATTTTGTATGATGTGAAACTTTGCACCTAAAGCCGCGAGTATCGCGGAAGAATTGTTTACCCATTTTAGAGGTGAAATTGAAAAATTAGAACTAATACCTTCATCTGGTGGTGTTTTTGAAGTCACTGTTAACAATGAAAAAATCTATTCCAAAAAAGAGACAGGAAAATTTCCGAGTTCAAATGAACTGATTGACAAAATGGAATCATACTAGTTTGCTTAAAGACCGACTTTTTATAAAAGCGGTCTTTCTTTATTAAGATAAGAAGGTGTAAAAAGTTTGATGTGTGACGAGCGAAAGGGCCATCGGCTTTTCTTTTATGTGAAATATATTTGAAGATTTTACCCTTTCTTTTTCATGGTTAGAATTATTGGTATAATAACAATGGTTAATTTGTTTGGAGGGGATTTTTTGAAACATTTACTTCGGTTATTACCCCCTGTTCATGAGCTTCAACGAGAGCCACGGTTTTTACAAATGGCTTCTGAGAACGGGGTAGAGTCCAGCTATTTAACGAATATACTTAAACAGACACTCGATACAGTGAGAGAAGAATTATTAATGGGTATTTGGAAAGGCTCTGAACCGGGGACTGCATTTTTCACAGAGGAATTGTATGCTCTTGTCGAGGCCACTGTAAAAAATAAAACAAGCTACACATTAAAACGGGTTATCAATGCGACAGGAACAATCCTGCATACAAATTTGGGACGAGCACGGTTGAGTGATCGTGCTGCAGCGCATGTCCTTGACACTGCCCAAAATTATTCTAACCTTGAGTATAAAATTGAAGAAGGAGAACGAGGCTCGCGACATAGTCATGTTGAGACACTTATTAAGGAAATCACCGGAGCAGAGGCAGCTATGGTCGTTAACAATAACGCAGCTGCGGTCTATCTTGTGCTACGCTCATTAGCTTTTGAAAAAGAAGTGATTGTCTCAAGAGGGCAGCTCGTTGAGATAGGTGGTTCATTCCGAATTTCCTCGATAATGGAAGAAAGCGGGGCTAGACTAGTAGAGGTTGGGACGACCAATAAAACCCATTTATACGATTATGAAAATGCATTATCCTGCGATACCGCTATGATATTAAAGGTACATACTAGTAATTTTAAAACAATCGGTTTTACAAAATCTGTGGAAACAGATCAATTAGTGCAATTAGCGCAAAGACAAGACGACGTCATTTTTTATGAGGATCTTGGTAGTGGAGTTTTGTATGATTTTAAACAGCATGGAATCGGGGATGAGCCGGTTGTTAGGGAGGTTTTAAGCACGGGTGCTGATCTCGTTTCTTTTAGTGGTGATAAGCTTCTTGGCGGGCCACAAGCTGGAATTATTGCAGGAAAAAAAGCGTTAATTGATAGGCTGAAGAAACATCAGCTGGCTCGTGTGCTTCGGGTCGATAAAATGACATTAGCCGCATTGGAAGGAACATTAATCGATTACGTTAAAGGCGGATCGGATTTAAAAAATATCCCGACGATTCGTGATTTATTATATACCCAAGAAGAATTAATGGTTCGTGCCGAAGCTTTTGCGTTAAAAGTACCTAGTGAGTTTAAAGTCCGCACCCTAAATGGTACCAGCCAAGTTGGAGGGGGAACGATGCCGGATGTTGAATTGCCAACTACTGTCGTTGCAATGAAGCATACTCACATAAATGCTGAGCACTTAGCGAGAAAGCTTCGATTGGAACATGTCCCATCGATTATTGTTCGAATTCAAAACGAAGAAATTCATCTAGATCTACGCACTGTAACGAAAGATGAAGAAATGATCATCATTGATGCATTTAAAAAGGTTGCAGCTGGCTCCTAACCAGCGCAACCTTTTTTTATTGTCTATCTCCAGCGGCTAGGGGCTCGGGGTCATAAGTCAATCCCTTCCGGAAATCAGGATTTCCTGCAGGGCTCGCCTTATGCCTGTCGCCCCTGAGCAAGCCGCTTCCGCTTTTCTATCTGTCTAGCTCCAGCGGCTAGGGGCTTCCACTTTTCAGTCCATACGCCGCTGAACGGTCGCTTCCGCTTTTCTACATGTCGTGATGTTGGTTATGTTTTTGTCTTGTGTGGTTTCGGTTTTTAACTTTATGAGAACCGCTTAAAGGCTCTGGTTGGCCGCTGTTGCCACCTTTTGGAGCGTTCTTTCGCATATCTTTCCCATCGTTTTTGTTCATCTTCATCCCTCCTATGGATAGGGTGCGATTTCACCGTAATATTTATACTGAATATTATTTAATAAAATTGCACAATTTAACGTTAACATTGTATTAGGAGTGAAAATGTAATGCCTTACCATAAAAATAAGCAGCAAGCCTTTCAAGCAGCACAACAAGGAATTGAGGATGTACAAGGATTATATAGCGAAATTGTACAAGATAGTGCAAGCTACGGTCATCAATTAAAGCATTTAAAAAATGAGGTTAATGAAGCGTATCAGCAAATTGAAAATGCATTAGAGGTGGCATCCGACCATCAACGTGCTCAATTAGAACGATTTCGCTCAGATTTAGAAAACATTATCCATGAGGTAAATCTTCCAAGTAATGAATATTAAAGAAACAAGCGGCTATGATTAATTAGCCGCTTGTTTTTCATTGTGTGCCCGGCATGGGTGCAGGCTCTAGGGTGAAAGTCCCGAACAGCGAAGGCAGTAGTAGCTGTAGCTTAAGACAAGGGTATGAGGGGTGACCCTCATACCTGAAGGAAGTCGGCGGCAAACTTCTGCCCCGAGGAACACGAATCTCATATAAGGCTAGGTGACATTGGATGAGTCTGCAATACAAGATAAAGCCCATACTGCCGAAGATGTCACAGAGTAAATGAGGCGGGGACATGGAAGGAAAGTCTGCACTCTTACCCGGGGAGAACCTGTCGATATGCCGTACTCATGCGGTAAGCCAATCCGTGAGGATTGGTTGAACGACAGGCGTCAGCAGAAGCCATAGTACTTAATCGCTTAAGAGGTTAAGGAAGGGCTGAACCAGTTATGGAAAGTAGGAACTAGGCGTATCTTTCTTTTCAATGAAGCAGAAAACAATGAACCTGTTTACGGAAAGAAATGGTGAACCCATGGGGGTCCCTAAACAGGGTGGAGAACGGAAAGAACACAAACAGAACACCTACTTACGCGGGAGGTTATATCAATGTTAATGGAACAAGTCCTGTCACGGGATAATCTACTTAACGCTATTAAAAGAGTAGAAAAGAATAAAGGGAAACATGGAGTTGACGAAATGCCCGTCACGGCTCTACGCGGACATATCATGCTTAACTGGAATGAACTGCGTCAATCCCTAGCAGATGGGACCTATATTCCTCTCCCAGTCCGTCGAGTCGAAATCCCGAAACCAGATGGCAAAGGAAAAAGGAAATTAGGAATCCCAACCGTGACAGACCGTTTCATTCAACAGGCAATCACCCAAGTGCTAACCAAAATATATGACCCAAGTTTCTCAAAATGTAGCTTTGGATTTCGTCCTAGGAGGCGAGCCCATGATGCAGTAATTTTGGCCCAAAGTTATATAGAGGAAGGATATCGATGGGTTGTAGACATCGACCTTGAAAAATTCTTTGATAAAGTTAATCACGATAGATTAATGAGTAAATTAGCTACTAGAATTCAAGACAAAACTTTACTCCATTTGATACGGAAATATTTATCCTCGGGTGTAATGAAAGGCGGACTTGTCAGTCCTAATCTTGAAGGAACTCCGCAAGGAGGGCCGCTAAGCCCCTTGCTTTCTAATATCGTCTTGGATGAATTGGATAAAGAACTCGAGCGAAGAGGACATAGATTCGTTCGATACGCAGATGACTGTAATATTTACGTCAAATCCAAACGTGCAGGAGAGAGAGTAATGGTTGCGATGACTCGGTTTATTGAAGGGAAACTTAAGTTGAAAGTTAACAGGGAAAAAAGTGCTGTTGACCGACCTTGGAAAAGGAAGTTTCTTGGATTTAGCTTTTCAAGCAACTTAAAACCGAAGGTTAGGATTTCACCACAGTCTATTAAGCGATTTAAGGATAAAATCAGGAAGCTAACGAGTAGACGTAAATCAATCGCAATGGAAGTAAGGATCAATAAGCTTAATGAATATCTGGTTGGTTGGGTTAACTATTATCACCTTGCGGATACACGCTCCGTATTTGCAAAACTAGAAGGATGGTTAAACCGAAGGTTAAGGATGATTCGATGGAAAGAATGGAAACTCCCAAAAACTAAGGTAAAGAAGCTTATCGAACTGGGAGTACCAAAAGGGAAAGCATATGAATGGGGAAATACGAGAAAGGCTTACTGGAGAATATCTAAAAGCCCTATCCTACAGAAAACACTAAGGAATACCTATTGGCATTCCTTAGGATTAAAAAGTATTACTGCAAGATATGACTCACAGCGTTTGACTTAACTGGAACCGCCGTATACGGAACCGTACGTACGGTGGTGTGAGAGGGATAAATGGAGGTTAGTCGCCTCCCCCTATCTCAATTGTCTAGCTCTAGCGACCAGCGTCTATTGATTTTTCTTTCGTTTTTTATTATTTTGTTTTTGCATTTCCGTTAAAGGCTCGTTTGAGTATTCTTCATTAAAACCCGCACCGATCCCTTGAGACTTAGCTGCATTCATCCCTGGAATGACATGATTTGCTTTTCGTTTAGACAAAATTTTCACCTCCGATTGATATTTTCTCCAAGGTAAAAAATGTCATACAACAGGTTTAATGTTATTTTTATATAATAGCTACAAGTCGATGGGGCATCTTGGCAAAATAGGCATCCTTCTAAAATAAAGGTTTCTTATCTATCCATGATTAAAATATTTTATACAATAAGAAAAACTTATAAAAAGCAATAACTTTCTTGTTATTTACTTATAACTCACAATGTATTAAAATTGGAATTGCAAGAAAAGTTCGGATGGATGAAAAAATTCAAACTTTTCGACAATTAACCTTGTTTTGGTATAATTGAGTACGAATAGGGGGTAATACATATGTCAAAAAATGATGTTTTAGCAAAAAATGACGTTTTCCAATCACGGACATCGTTTGATTTGAACGGCAAAAAGTACAATTATTATCGATTGAGCGCGCTTGAGGAAGCGGGTCTTGGAAACATTTCTAGACTACCATATTCCATTAAAGTGTTGCTTGAATCTGTGTTACGTCAATACGACGGACGCGTTATTACGAAAGAGCACGTAGAAAACCTTGCAAAATGGGGAACAAGCGAAGTAAAAGATATCGACGTTCCTTTCAAACCTTCACGTGTTATTCTTCAAGACTTCACTGGGGTACCAGCAGTAGTTGACCTTGCTTCATTACGTAAAGCAATGGCTGACATGGGTGGAGATCCTGATAAAATCAATCCTGAAAAAACGGTTGACCTTGTAATCGACCATTCAGTACAGGTTGATAACTATGGTACAGCAAGTTCTTTAGAAGCTAACATGGAATTAGAATTTGAACGGAACGCTGAGCGTTATCAATTCCTAAGCTGGGCACAAAAAGCATTCAACAACTATCGTGCAGTTCCACCTGCAACAGGTATTGTTCATCAAGTTAACCTTGAGTATCTTGCTGATGTTGTTCATGTTGCAACAACTGAAGATGGTGAGCTTGAAGCATATCCTGATACTTTAGTTGGTACAGACTCCCATACAACGATGATCAACGGTATCGGTGTTCTTGGTTGGGGTGTTGGTGGTATCGAAGCAGAGGCTGGTATGCTTGGTCAACCTTCATACTTCCCAGTACCAGAAGTTATTGGGGTTAAACTTGTTGGTGAGCTTCCAAACGGAGCAACGGCTACTGACCTTGCATTAAAAGTAACCCAAGTTCTACGTGGTGCTGGCGTTGTTGGTAAATTCGTTGAGTTCTTTGGTCCTGGCGTATCTTCTTTACCTTTAGCAGACCGTGCAACCGTTGCAAACATGGCTCCAGAATATGGTGCTACATGCGGATTCTTCCCAATTGATGGCGAATCTTTAGCATACCTACGTTTAACTGGCCGTGATGAAGAAGCCGTTAAAGTAGTAGAAAAATATTGCCAAGAAAACGGCTTATTCTTAGATCCAAGCGATGAGCCTGTTTATACTAAAGTAATTGAAATTGACTTAACTGCAATCGAAGCAAATCTTTCTGGACCAAAGCGTCCACAAGATTTAATTCCACTTTCTCAAATGAAAGAAACTTTCGTAAATGCAGTTAGCGCACCACAAGGAAATCAAGGTTTCGGCTTAACTGAAGCTGAGCTTGACAGAGAAATCACTGTTAAGTTTGACAATGGTGATGAAGCTGTTATGAAAACTGGTGCGATTGCAATCGCTGCAATCACTAGCTGTACAAACACTTCTAACCCATACGTACTAGTTGGTGCTGGTTTAGTTGCGAAAAAAGCAGTTGAACTTGGTCTTGAAGTACCTAAATTTGTTAAAACTTCATTAGCTCCTGGTTCTAAAGTAGTAACTGGATACCTTCGTGATTCTGGTTTACTTCCATACCTTGAGCAATTAGGATTTAATACAGTTGGATACGGATGTACTACCTGTATCGGTAACTCCGGCCCATTAAAAGATGAAATCGAAAAAGCTGTTGCTGATAGCGATCTTCTTGTTACTTCAGTACTTTCTGGTAACCGTAACTTTGAAGGACGTATCCATCCGCTCGTAAAAGGTAACTACCTTGCATCTCCACCTCTTGTAGTGGCATATGCATTAGCTGGGAACGTAAATATCGACCTTCAAAACGATGTGATTGGTAAAGATAAAGCTGGCAACGATGTATTCTTCAAAGACATTTGGCCATCAACTGCTGAAGTAAACGAAGTGGTTAAACAAACAGTTACACCTGAATTGTTCCGCAAAGAATACGAAAACGTATTCGGTGACAATGCTCGTTGGAACGAAATCAAAACTAGCAATGAGCCATTATACACATGGGATGAGGATTCTACTTATATTGCGAACCCTCCATTCTTCGAAGGTTTAAAACCAGATCCAGAAGAAGTTAAGCCATTATCCGGTTTACGTGTAGTTGGTAAATTTGGTGATTCAGTAACTACTGACCACATTTCACCAGCTGGATCAATCGGTAAAGATACACCTGCAGGTAAATACTTGCTAGAAAAAGGCGTTTCTCCTCGTGACTTCAATTCTTACGGTTCACGCCGTGGTAATCATGAAGTAATGATGAGAGGAACATTCGCTAACATTCGTATTCGTAACCAAGTGGCTCCAGGTACAGAAGGTGGATTCACTACTTACTGGCCAACAGGTGAAGTAACCTCTATCTTTGATGCATGTATGAAATATAAAGAAGATGGTACTGGTCTAGCAATCCTTGCTGGTAACGATTACGGTATGGGATCTTCTCGTGACTGGGCTGCAAAAGGTACTAACCTATTAGGAATCAAAACTGTTATCGCTCAAAGCTTCGAGCGTATCCACCGTTCTAACCTAGTGTTAATGGGTGTTCTTCCGCTTCAATTCAAAGCAGGCGAAAGTGCAGAAACACTTGGTTTAACTGGTAAAGAAACGATCGATGTTCAAGTCGATGAAAACGTAAGACCACGCGACATTCTTAAAGTTACGGCTACTGATGAAGCTGGTAATAAGAAAGAATTCGAAGTAATCGTTCGCTTTGATTCTGAAGTAGAAATCGATTACTACCGTCACGGTGGTATCTTACAAATGGTATTACGTGAAAAAATTAAGGGATAATAATTAACTCCTTTAAGGGCGTCCGGTCATCATAGATCGGACGTCTTTTTATGTGCCAGCATTTAGGTTTCAGAATTGTAACATATTTATCTTGTTAATATCTTTATTTTTCACTAATTATTAGGTTAAAATAATGAAGAATATATTTTAAAGAAATGAAGGGGGCGCAGCATGGTTAAAAAAGTAATTGCTGCAGTTATTTTAGTGGCCTTGTTTGCCGTTGCCATGGTGCATGCAATGGATAAAGAAGAAACCAATACCAATTCACAAAAAACTGGCATTGAGGTCGGAAATAAAGCGCCAGATTTTGAATTAAAAACTTTAACTGGAGATTCAGTTAAGTTATCTGACTACAAAGGTAAAAAAGTAATGCTGAATTTCTGGGCTACATGGTGTCCTCCATGTAAAGCAGAAATGCCTGAAATGCAGAAATTTTATGTGTCTAATAAAGAAAACGTAGAAATCTTAGCGGTTAATATGGATCCTAAAAACGATGTAGCTGGCTTTGTTAAAAATGGTGGATATACATTTCCCATCCTATTAGATGAAAAAAATGAAGTAAATCAGGACTACGGAATCGTCTCTATACCGACAACGTTTTTTATTGATGAACAAGGAGTTATTACACATAAAATTAACGGTCAAATGAAATTAGAGGATATGGAAAACAATAATTAATTTTTGTAGGGACTAACTTTTTCAGTTGGTCCTTTTTATATTCTTTTTAGCTTAAATATATAAAATTCGGTAATTAAGATTATTACTATAAAAAATACTTAAAGAAATTTTCAAAAAGTTGTAATAATTGTAACCGTTTCCGTCCATAATAGCTGATACAATAAACACAAGGAAGGTGATTAACATGAGAAAACCTAGAAAACGTTCCTTTGCAGAATTAGTTTCAGAAAATAAACGTCAACTATTAAGTGATCGTGCTGCAATGGAAAAAATCGAAAATCGTATCGAGGAAAAGAGATTGGAAAAAGCTGAGTAAATTTGATTCTATTTCCTAATTATCATTCCCTCTTAAATGGGTAAGCTATTTTTGAGGAGGGATATTAATGGGAAATCAAAAGAAGAGACATCAAGCTTTTCAACCAGAAACCCTTGGAACGCAACCCCGTGGCTTTGGAGGAAATAAGGGGAAGCAAATGCAGGATACATCAGGTAAGCATGCCCAAGTTATCCAAACCAAAGGGGAATAATATAAATGGATTCAACCCACCAATCGGTGGGTTTTTGTTTGCTTCTCTTAAAACGATTCAGGTAGGAAATTTGAAATGTTTTCCTTTATATTTTTTCCGTTTCGTAACAAACTAATTTTGTAACAAGCCCATTACAAAGGAGGACCAAGGATGGCAAACTACAACAACAAGCCAAACCCAGATGACCGCAGCGATAACGTAGAAAAGCTTCAGGAAATGATCTGCAACACGATTGAAAACATGGAAGAAGCTGAAGCGGCTTTGGAATTTGCTAGTTCTGAGGAAAAAGAACAAATCGAAGCAAAAAATGAACGGCGACGGGAAAGCCTTGATGCAATGCGATTAGAAGTAAAGGATGAAGCACGCGCCCGCAAATAATATAGTAGTGATAGAAAAGACCTATCCAAGCTGGATGGGTCTTTTCTATCGTTGTTTTCCCTCATTCGCTCAAATTTTTCTCATAAGCAAAGTACTTTCTTTTTCAATAAGCAAATGGGTAAGATAAGAATAGTGAATTTAATGTAAAGAAGTGATACATGGTGATACAACAGAAGAATCAGCAACAGATTATTTCGAAAATTAATGAATGGGAGAAAGTGATCAATGAGAAAGGCTACCTCGTAGATGAGGCCGATCTATTTTCATTGATGAAAAATATCGATGAAGATTCTAATCCTCAGTTAATTTCGAAGCTGCTAACTCTTGCTGCCTTATCCAGGGCAGGACGAAGTAAGGCGGATTCACTAGGATATGCTTGGATGGAAAAAGCATTAACTTTAAATCCGCTTAATCAACAGGCAATATCTTATTTGGCACAAAATGATGCGAGTAATAGAATGAATCTTTTTGAACACTTAACATTTCCTCCCTTAAGAGAAACGGATAACAAACAGGCCAAAAAGAAAGGAGCAGACCACTACCTTTCTTTATGTCGCCATTTTTTAAGTGAAGCAGAGCTACATTTAAAAAATTTACATAAGCGCTTAGAGGTTGTTGAATCTCTATCTAATGAGAAGCTGATCCAACACTATCATGGGCTCATTAATCTGATAAATGAAGGGATTGAAATTGTCACTGAGTTAAAAAAAGCAACAGAGAGCTTTGAACAATCACTAACCGGCGTCTTTTATCATTCCGCAAGCTATGATGAAATGAAATATCAGCTCCTTCTGCTTGAGCAAGTAAAATCCGAGTGGGAAAATAAAAAAGGGCAGAATTCAATCACACAGGAAACACCGGAGCTAAGCTCGTTGGAATTAATCCAATCAATGGTTGGCCTTAGCGAAGTAAAGGAAAGAGTAAATCAATTGTATCGCTTTTTAAAATACAATAAAAAAAGAAAAGAACTTGGTTTTCATATCCACGATGAAATTAGATTGGATATGATTTTAACAGGGAATCCTGGAACGGGTAAAACGACACTGGCTCGACTGTTGGCTAAAATCTATTATGAACTTGGAATTTTACCGAGAGAAGAGGTAATAGAAGCGGACAGGTCTCAACTTGTTGGAGCCTTTGTAGGACAAACGGAAGAAAATGTTCGAGCCATAGTTGAAAAAGCATTAGGCGGAGTGTTATTTATCGATGAAGCCTATAGCTTAAGCAGAGAAGGACAATCGGGTAATGACTATGGACAAACCGCCATCGATACCCTCGTCTCGCTCATGACTGGTCAGGAATACGGAGGGAAATTTGCTGTTGTACTTGCGGGCTACCCTGAGGAAATGCGGACGTTCCTGCAGGCAAATCCTGGTCTGCGAAGCCGTTTTCCTTCCTCTAATCAAATCCACTTACCAAATTATTCAAATGAAGAATTAATGTTGATTGCAGAAAAGGTAGCCGGTGATAATGATTATCTTCTAACGGATACTGCAAAGCATGAGATAATGAATAGGCTGGATAAAGAGCGAGTAGATGAAACGTTTGGAAATGCAAGGACTGTCAAAAATATCATAATAGATGCTATATTTAAAAAGGGTGCAGAAAACGACCTTAGTGACAACATGATCGAATACACGCTCCTAGAAAAGGGAGATTTTGAATTAACTGAGCCAACACAGAATGAAGTTCCATCACAACGATTACAGCAATTAATTGGGCTTCAAGAAGTGAAGAATGAGGTCGCGACTGTTGTTTCTTTTGTTAAGATCCAACAGCATCGAAGAGAACATGGGCTTCCAGTGGTACCGATTCAATTGCATGCTGTTTTCTCTGGAAATCCAGGTACAGGTAAAACCACTGTCGCAAAAATATATGCGGAATTGCTAAAGGATTGTGGGATTCTGAAACGAGGCCATTTAGTCGTGGCAAGTCGTGCTGATTTTGTTGCAGGCTATGTTGGACAAACAGCCATCAAGACTAAGAAAAAAATCCGTGATGCACTTGGCGGCGTTTTATTTATTGATGAAGCGTATTCCCTTTTAGGCCAAACAAATGGAGATTTTGGCAGAGAGGTGATTGATACGCTAGTTGATGAGATGACGAAGCATAATGAAAATTTGGTCGTTGTTCTCGCTGGTTATCCAAATGAGATGAATCAGTTGTTAGAAAGCAACCCAGGTTTGCGTTCCCGTTTTAAAAAGTTCATTACCTTTCAAGATTATACAATTGAAGAACTGCTTCAAATTATGGTTCGCTATGCAGGTTTGTATCAATATGAGCTGACGGAAGAGGCAAAGGAATATGTTTACAAGTATTTACAAGAAAACTCTCCAAAAGGAAATGGTCGTTTAGCAACCAATGTGATCGACGAAGCCATTCAAGCACAAGCCTTAAGAATCGTAGATGAAATTTACAATGGGACATTTTCAGAAATTGCAAGTCTGATTGATACGAAAGATATAAAAATCGCTTTTAAAAAACTATTAAATGGAGATTAGGACCATTTTCTTGATTTGTAAAATGATGATAACAAAGTTTGTTGGTTCGGAAGCTTAAATATTTAGTTAAAGGGGAATCACTACATGCTAGTCTCAAAAAAGGAAATAGAAGTACGATATGCGGAAACGGATCAAATGGGAGTAGTGTACCATGCAAATTACCTCGTTTGGATGGAGCTAGGGAGAACAAAATTAATTCAGGACTTAGGCTATAATTATGCTGAAATGGAAAAAGACGGTATTATTTCGCCTGTTATCGATATCGCAGCTTCTTATAAAAAACCGTTGCGCTATGGTGAATCAGCCGTTATACATACTTGGATTGAAGCATACGACGGATTTCGCGTAACCTATGGTTATGAAATCTTTAATGATCGTAACGAACTTTCGGTAACAGGCGAATCGAAACATGTATGTGTCAAAAAGGATTCATTCCGCCCGATTTCGATTAAGCGCTCTTACCCTGAGTGGCACGCGGCTTATGAAAAAGCAAAAAAGCAACCGGAATAAGTTAGCAAGAGGTGTGATTATGGCTTTTGGAATAAAGCGGAAAGAATTATTAGAGTGGAAGCAGAAGGTGTCTGAAGGGAAAATTGCTTTTATTACACATTACTGGATTGATGACCGGTTTCCAGAGTGTAAAACAGTTACAAAAGTTGGCTGCAGTGATCTTGATAAGTTAATTTCATGGGGGAAGCAATACGGTTTAAGACCCGAATGGATTGATGGTCGAAATATCCAATATCCTCATTTTGATTTACTTGGTGAAAAACAAAAAGAGATTCTTCTGAAAGAAGGATTAGAAGAGTTAATCTGGTAACGAAAGAATAATACAAAAAAAGCAGGCGAGGGTGCCTGCTTTCTTTATTCAGAAATACGAAATTCTGGTTCAGAGTAGCTTGTATTAAAATCAATATAAAGATCTTTATCATCAAAATACCATAAATCCTTATCTTCAATAAAAAAAGTCACTCCATCTATTTCTTCACTTGCTCCGATATCCATTGGTTCATCAGTTGAGAGACCGAGGGAAAAACCCTTTTGGAATGTACTTACTCCACCATAACGAGCATAGAAACGAACGTAATCACCCTTATTTAAATACAATTCATCCTTATACCATTCTGCTGCTTCATGACTTACGTGGATTTTCATTTCTGAAAAACTCCTCTCCTTGGTATGGTTTTATTATAAAAGTGTGAAATACGAATGTCGATGACAAAACCCCTATATACATAGTAAATTCAAGATTCTGTAATACATTTGCCACGAAACGGATAAAAAGATTTTATTGCATTTGCTGTAAAACCAATTCGGTATTGATAGATGTAAAATATTATTATTTGGTAAGCCATTGTGCCATATGGTTTGTGATTTCTTCATTTTTCTCTGCTGCATTAGGTAATCCATAAGCAGTAGCATCTTTAAGTGGAACAACACGATAGTCGGTTAATTCTTGATTGGAAACATAAGTTGGGATAAAGGAAGGATCTGACAATTGTATTTCCACACCAGTCGATTTAATCGTTTTTTTAATCGTAATTGTCGCTAGTCCACCAATGTCCTTATAATCATGCATTTGACCTGACAGAAAATTTCCTAGTGAGTAAAAAACAAATGCTTCACGTCCGTCATCAGCCTTCAGCCATTCCATTGGCTGAAGGACATGAGGATGATGCCCAATGATGATATCAGCGCCAGCATTAACTAGATATTGAGCCAGATCTTTTTGAGCAACAGAAGGCATCCGTTGATATTCATTGCCCCAATGCACACCCATTATAACGACGTCAGCCATTTGCTTTGCTCGCGCGATCTCTGCTTTCATTTTTTCCTGATCAATTAAATTAACTAGGTAATCTTTTCCGGCTGGAATGGGAATCCCATTCGTTCCGTATGTATAGGAAAGGATGGCTGCCTTTATACCATTTATGTTCATCACTCTTATCGTCTGCTGGTCCTGTGCGTCTTTAAACGCACCAACATAAGGCAAGCCCACTTTATTAAAATAGTCTATCTCAGTAAGTATCCCTTTTTCTCCTTTATCCAGACTATGGTTATTTGCATTTGTCACAAAATCGACGCCAGCATCAATAAAAGCATCTCCAACTTCCTGCGGACTATTAAAGGTCGGATAACTAGAAAGTCCCAGGTCAACACCACCGAGAATGGTTTCTTGATTTGCAATTAGGAAATCTGGCTGTTGCAAATAGGATTTTATAGGTGAGAGCATAGGTTTGAAATCATAGGTAGAACCTGTTTTAGCATCCTCATATACCCAGTCATGAATTAAAATATCTCCAATAGCACCAACTGTAGCGGTTTGGACAAGTTCTTTTTTTGAATCAAATTGGGTTCGAGCTGAATGGGCAGTAACTTTGACCTTTTTTGTTTCATTATTTGCGGTAGTGCCTAAACTTGTTTGCAAAAAGAAGAAAGAGACAACTCCAATCGTAACAATAGATAGGAAAATTGTAATCATTGCACTTTTTTTCATAATAGACTCCTTAAAAGTAAAAAAGTATCGTTTATTTTACTATAATATATTTTGTGCATTCAAATTTACTTAATTATAAATATCGAAACAAAAAAAGGGTTGATTCCTAAAGCAGAGGTGTAAACCTCATAAAACTGCCTTAGTGAGTCAGACCCTTTTTGAATTCTATCGGTTGGCAAAGGTGAATTAATCAATTGTCTCAAAAAAATCAATTAGTTCCTCAAAGTTGGTAATAACTTTTTTAGGAGAACCGTCACAAGTCTGATTGGGAGAGTAATCAAAAAGTTCCAATATGAATTCATCAACCGGACTATCACCATTCACGCTACTTGCAGTAGTAGAAAAGATGAACTCATCTTGATTACCTTTTGAATTTATCATAAATAACACCTTCCTCCATTCGTTACTATTATTTTATCCTGTAACAGGAAGGAATTTTCATTATTTTTTGACAAATTCATGACTCATAGACATAAGTCACACGATTAGATAGGATAACATAAAATGGAAAATATTAAACAGCATTAGTTTAGATAGATTGGTAGTTGAATGACAAAGGATGTTCCGAGAGAAGGGATGCTAGTTACAGTAATCGTTCCAGCATGATCCTCAATGATTTTTTTGCAAACAGTAAGTCCGATCCCTGTACCTTCAGCTTTCGTCGAAAAGAAAGGTACAAAAAGATTTTCAATCGTCTCATTGTCCATCCCAATTCCATTATCCTCAATCCGTAGAATGACTGAACCGTCTTGGATAATCGATTGGATTCGAATTAACCCGCTTTCTTTGTTCGGATTTTGATCGATAGCCTCAATCGCATTTTTCACCAGATTAACCAACACTTGCTTGATTTGCTTTATATCAATATAAAGCTGAGCTTTTACATCATCCAAGTACATTTCTAACTCAATATTCCGGAGAATGGTTTCACTTTCATAAAGCATGACGATGTCTTTAACTAATTTATCCACTTCAATGATTTGCTTTTTATTTTGTTGGGGTTTTGCTGCATTTAAAAATTCATAAATAATTTCATTTGCCCGATCAATTTCCTCTAAAGCGATAATGGCATATTCCTCTTTGCCAATTTCAGCTAAATGAGGTTGGATTAGCTGGATAAACCCTTTTACTGTTGTAAGTGGATTCCGAATTTCATGGGCAATCCCTGCTGCGAGTTGTCCAATCGTGGCCAAATGCTCTGAAAGAATAGCAGCATCCTTCATTTGAGTCATCTTTTGAGTAAAACAATCCTTATTTGCTTCTAATTCAACATTTAAATGAGATATTTTTCTTTCTACAGTATCCAGCATTTCATGAATCTCTGGTGAAGATACAACAGACGGTACACAAAGTAAATGGGTGGAACCGTCACTTGGGATGATTTTGTATACGTTAAATAATCCAATTTGGTTGTCATTTACCAGCATTTTGAGATCCAATAAATCAGCTTCGACATTGTTTTGTAAGAACTCTTTTACGATCGACCAATGCGAAGAATGGACTAACTCCAAAAAAGAAATAGAATCTGAAAATCGTTCATTTGCAGACTTCGATGAAAACAAAATTTGATATTTTGTATCAATGATAAAGTAAGGAAAAGGCATTTGTTCAAAAAGCGAATTATCCATTTGCATTACCAACCATCCTTATGCTTGTAGTTTGTTGTCTGTTCATTCATCTATCGTTTAATCTACAAAAATTTTATGAAGAAGAAGATTAAAGTATGTCGATTATTGAAAAAATATTTGTCGGTGATATTCATCACATCAATGTACAGATATCATACCAAATAAATCCAATTAAGGACATGATATTTACGAAAAAAATGTCAAATATTCTTTATATTTTAATAATTGAAATAAAAAAGAACCTTCATAAAGGTTCTTTAGAATTTTAATCGTTGTCATCTTCAAGGAAGTTGGCTACAGCCACTTTATTTTAGGTTCGGTTTTATCGATAATTCGTTTTATATTTGCTCGATGACGGTAAATAACAAAAGAGCTTAGTACTCCGACAACTATAATTAATGCTAGATCTCCATCAATCAGTGCATAGGTGAGAGCGGCTACTGCTGCCAACATGGATGATAGGGAAACATATTTAGTAATATACAAGCTAATAAAGAAGGTTACTAACAAAATAATAAACATAAATGGGGCATATGCTAATAGAATTCCACCAGAGGTTGCAACTGCTTTTCCTCCTCTGAAACCTGGCAAAAATGGGGTACATATGTCCAATTACTGCAATAACGCCTGCAATCAGCGGATGTAAATCAGCGCCAAACCATTTTGCCAGCAAGACAGCTAAGGTTCCTTTTAAAATATCAGCAGAGGTGACGGTCATTCCTGCTTTTTTACCTAACGTTCTAAATGTATTGGTCCCACCTAAGTTTCCACTTCCATGCTCACGTATGTCAATTCCGTAAAATACTTTTCCAACAATAAGACCCGAGGGAATTGAGCCAAGTAAGTATGCGATGACTAAAATAATTGCGTTAATTGCCATAAAATGTCTCCTTCAACCTATTCATAATTCGTTATTATATTGTATCATCTTTTTTCAAAAACTCCATGTGTATTCCGTAGCTTTTCTTTCGTTTTAAGGTTATAAACTATATTTTTGTGTAGATTGTAGTTCAATTATCCGCTTTTTTTCCAGTAAATCCTTTGATAAGATTAATCTAGTGTCTTATAAATATATTTTATTTGTACTTAAATAAAACAGATTTTGTTTATTAGGAGGAGATTTGCCTGGCAAGATTACAACTTCACAAGAAAAAATCAATTCCTACTGGTTACCTAATTGCTGGTATTATTTTTGGTGTCCTTTTGGTCTTATCTAGTATTCTGCTATTCTTTTATCCATTTGCCTCAAAAGAAAAAGCGGCATATTTTAAAGGGGAATATCCAATCGTTTTTTCAGGACAGCAAACAGGGAATGCCATACTAATTGATGAGAACATTTACATTCCGTTTCAATTCTTAAAGAAACTTGATAACAGTGTATGGTTTGATGAAACATCACAGTCAGTGATTATTACTACTGCAGATAAAGTGGTGCAAATGCCGTCTGAATCGTTAACATACTTTATTAACCAAAAGCCGGTAAACATCGAGATTCCTGCATTGACAAAAAAGGCTGGCGAGCACTATATTGCACTTAAAACGATACTGCCGTTTTATCCGATTCAATTCGAAATTTCAGAAGATACAAAAGCTGTATTTATCAGGAAAAACGGAGAAAAGCTTAAACCTGCGAACATTACGACGAAAGACACCAATGAGGAAAACCTGCGTCTGCGCTTGAAAAATACGCTGATGTCCCCCTATACTGCGCAAACAAAGGCTAATGAGTCAATTTATATTGAGAGCGAAAGGGGAGATTACTATTTTGTGAGAAAAGAAAACGGAATAGCCGGGTATATCAATAAGAAATTCGTATCAGCAAAAAAAACAGAGATGGTATACGTTGAGCGTTCGAACACTAAAGTAACACTACCTGTTTTAGCAAGTCCATTCCATTTGACATGGGAAGCGGTTTATTCAAAGAACCCTAATACGAATTCAATTGCTGATATGCCAGGTGTTAATATTGTTTCTCCAACTTGGTTCAAGCTAGCGGCGGCAGATGGTATGGTTCATAATATCGCGTCAATTGATTATGTGAACTGGGCAAAGGGAAAAGGTTATCAGGTATGGGGGCTCTTTTCAAATGACTTTAATCCTGATTTAACCCACGCAGCCTTAACTAATTTCGAAACAAGACAAAACATTATTCGTCAGCTTCTTTCCTTTAGTCAAATGTATCACTTGGATGGAATAAACATTGATATCGAAAACGTTAACGATGAGGACGGACCGCTTATTACGCAATTCGTGCGAGAGGCTACACCGTATTTACATGCAGCGGGATTGTATGTTTCAATGGACATCACCTTCATTTCATCAAGTGGAAACTGGTCAGGGTTTTATGAACGAGAAAAACTTGGCGAAATCGTAGATTATTTAGTTGTTATGGCCTATGACGAGCATTGGGGAAGTTCTCCTGTTTCGGGAAGTGTGGCAAGCCTGCCTTGGGTTGAAAATAACCTGCAAAGTCTGCTCAAACAAGTTCCAAATGAAAAATTAGTACTTGGTGTTCCGCTCTATACAAGGTTATGGAAGGAAGAAACCGATGCTGATGGTGCGATAAAGGTTACCTCAAAAGCGATGTCGATGACAGAAATTAGCCAGTGGTTACAGGAGCATCAGCTTACTCCTGTTTATGATGAAGAGAGTGGACAAAACTATGCGGAATATTATTCTGAACCGGATCATGCCACCTATAAGGTTTGGCTTGAAGATGAGGTATCATTGAAAAAACGATCAGAATTGGTTACCAAATACCAGCTTGCTGGTGTAGCAAGCTGGTCTCGATATTTTGCAGCACCTACAGCTTGGTCCGCTCTGCAAATACCAAATAAAGAGGTTGCTCAAGAATAACTAACATGTATTAAGCTTAAATGTCATTTTGTTGTTAAGATCGGTAAACATCGCCAAGCAAGTTAATGGGAATATTTCCTTAATATAGGTAAAATAATATTACAAGTTGACTATTGATGGTGGGAGTGTTGAAATTTGGCAATAGAAAATCCTAGTCGAGAACAAATCGGTGCATTTTTAAAAAAAGCAAAAAGAATTGCAGTAATTGGATTAAGTGACAATCCTGAACGAACATCCTACACTGTTTCAAAAGCTATGCAGGATGCTGGTTATGAAATCATTCCTGTAAATCCACAAGTAGAAGAAGTTCTCGGGGTGAAAGCAGTTGCTAGTTTAACCGACATTGAGGGGCATATTGATATTGTCAATGTTTTTCGTCGCTCAGAGTTTTTACCACAGGTAGCTGAGGAATTCCTGAAAGTAGATGCTGATATCTTTTGGGCCCAACTGGGTGTAGAACACGAGGGAGTATTTAAACAGCTTACAGAAAAAGGCTACACGGTCATTATGGATCGTTGTATCAAGGTCGAGCACGCATTAACCAAATAGGAATGAAAATTGGCATGAGACCGATCTCATGCCAATTTATTTTGTAAAAAGCAGTGTTTGATACCCTTGTTGATTTTGAGCGAACTGTTGATTGCAGCGGAAGGTGCGAGACTCCTGCGGGAGAAGGTGTCTCGGGAGACCCCACAGGCGCCAAGGCGCCGAGGAGGCTCCCGGACTCCCCGCGGAAAGGGAGCACCTGGAGCGGAAAGCAACTGACAGATTTATATAGCTATGTAAAAAAACAATAAAAAAGGTAAAATTGGTAAGGTCTGCAGTTTCATGTAATTTCTACAAATTCGTGAGCAATTCCAAGAACCGTTTGCCAAAAACAAATAAATCGATACAATAAAGCATAGACACTTCAACTTTGTATGATAAAATATACTATCTCGAACGTTCGTTCTGAAATGATATTTTCAAAAAAACAACAGGAAAATACGAATCATTAGACGAATAGTATCAAAGTTAGACAACATGGTGTTCCATGATTATGATGGTGTAACACCATTTAGGTTTTGTAAGTATGAAAGGGGTATGTTCGTGGCAAGGAACCAGCAAGTATTTGATTACAATGATGACGCCATCCAGGTGCTCGAGGGGCTCGAGGCAGTTCGGAAAAGGCCTGGAATGTACATTGGCAGCACCGATGCCCGCGGTCTTCACCACCTCGTATATGAAATAGTAGATAACTCTGTTGATGAAGCATTATCAGGTTTCGGAAATCATATCATTGTAAAAATCCATAAAAATAATTCAATTAGTGTCCAGGATAAAGGACGAGGCATGCCAACTGGGATGCATAAGCTCGGAAAACCAACCCCTGAGGTCATTCTTACTGTCCTCCATGCAGGTGGGAAATTTGGTCAAGGTGGGTATAAAACGAGCGGTGGCTTGCATGGTGTAGGTGCATCCGTCGTAAACGCCTTATCAGAATGGCTCATCGTCACGATTAAACGTGATGGATTTATTTATGAGCAGCGTTTTGAAAATGGAGGAAAACCAGTCACAACACTGGAGAAAATCGGGAAAACAAACCAAACAGGTACGACCATCCATTTCAAACCCGATCCAACCATCTTTTCAACAACTACGTACAATTATGAAACGTTATGTGAACGATTGCGTGAATCCGCCTTTTTGTTAAAAGGCATGAAAATTGAAATGATTGATGAACGGAACGATGTTCAAGAGGTTTTTCATTATGAGAACGGAATCGAAGCATTTGTTGAATATTTAAACGAGGAAAAGGATGTCCTTCACCCTGTTGTTAGCTTTGAAGGCATACAGAACGGGATTGAAGTCGATTTTTCGTTTCAATTTAACGATGGATATTCTGAAAATGTACTATCCTTTGTTAATAATGTTCGAACAAAAGACGGTGGTACCCATGAAGCTGGATCAAAAACAGCGATGACTCGGATTTTCAATGATTATGCTCGCAAGGTAGGATTGTTAAAGGAAAAGGATAAAAATCTCGATGGTGCGGATATTCGTGAAGGCTTATCAGCGATTATTTCCGTGCGGATTCCAGAAGAATTATTGCAATTCGAAGGACAAACAAAAGGTAAGCTTGGAACAAGTGAAGCTCGTTCTGCAGTAGACGCGGTGGTATCGGAACATCTCTCCTATTTTCTTGAAGAAAACCCCGATATTAGTTCCCTTTTGATAAAAAAATCAGTAAAGGCTTATCAGGCACGTGAAGCTGCACGTAAAGCACGTGAAGAAGCAAGAAGTGGGAAAAAGAAAAAACGCTCTGAAGCGGTCCTTTCTGGTAAATTAACTCCAGCACAGTCCCGTAATCCCCAAAAAAATGAACTATATTTAGTTGAGGGAGATTCCGCAGGTGGCTCTGCAAAACAGGGGCGCGATCGGCGCTTTCAAGCCGTCCTGCCATTAAGAGGTAAGGTTATTAATACGGAGAAGGCAAAGCTATCCGATATTTTTAAAAACGAAGAAATAAATACCATCATCCACGCGATTGGCGGTGGTGTTGGCTCTGATTTTAGCATAGAGGATATCAATTACGATAAGGTCGTCATCATGACCGATGCGGACACAGATGGCGCGCATATTCAGGTTCTTCTATTAACCTTCTTTTATCGATATATGAAGCCATTAATCGAAAAAGGCAAGATTTTCATTGCGCTGCCACCTTTATATAAAGTGAGTAAAGGAGCAGGAAAAAAGGAAGTCATTGAGTATGCTTGGAGTGATGATGACCTTCAGGATGCAATGAAAAAGATTGGCCGTGGTTACATGATTCAGCGTTATAAAGGGCTTGGTGAAATGAACGCCGATCAGCTATGGGATACGACGATGAATCCTGATACCCGAACACTCATTCGCGTTCGCATTGATGATGCAGCCAGAGCGGAACGTCGTGTCACAACGTTAATGGGTGATAAAGTAGAACCGAGAAGAAAATGGATTGAATCGAATGTGGCTTTCGGTTTAGAAGAGGATGGTAACATTCTTGAAAATGAGAATATCAGTGTAGCAGAGGAGGAGACTGAAGGATGAGTCAAGTAGAAAAATTCCGCGATCTTCCTCTTGAAGAGGTTCTAGGTGACCGCTTCGGCCGTTATAGTAAATATATTATTCAGGAACGGGCATTACCTGATGCTCGTGATGGATTAAAACCAGTTCAACGCCGTATTTTATTTGCGATGCATGTTGAAGGGAATACGCATGACAAAGGGTTCCGAAAATCAGCTAAAACGGTCGGGAATGTAATTGGTAACTATCATCCCCATGGTGATTCTTCCGTTTATGAAGCCATGGTCCGAATGAGCCAGGATTGGAAGGTTCGCAATGTTCTAGTTGAAATGCATGGGAATAACGGTAGTGTGGATGGAGACCCTCCAGCGGCAATGCGTTATACTGAAGCGAGACTTTCGGCGATTGCTACAGAGCTTTTAAGAGATATCGATAAAGAGACGGTAGAGTTTGTACCAAACTTTGACGATACTTCAATGGAACCAACCGTTCTTCCAGCACGCTTTCCAAACCTGTTGGTTAACGGATCGACAGGAATTTCTGCTGGATATGCGACTGAAATTCCACCACACCATTTAGGAGAAGTAATTGACGCCGTCATTATGAAAATGGACAAACCTGATGTGACAGTTGATGAAATTATGACCGTCATGAAGGGGCCAGATTTCCCTACTGGCGGGATCATTCAGGGTGTTGAGGGAATTAAAAAGGCTTATGAGACAGGTAAAGGGAAAATTATTATCCGCTGTAAGTCGGAAATCGAAACCATTCGTGGCGGTAAACAGCAAATTGTCATTACTGAAATTCCGTTTGAAGTGAACAAAGCGAACTTAGTTAAAAAGATGGATGAGTTTCGTTTAGATCGAAAGCTAGAGGGTATTTCTGAAGTTCGCGATGAAACGGATCGAACGGGTTTAAGAATTGTTGTTGAATTGAAGAAGGACGCTGATGCAGAGGGTGTCTTAAATTATTTATATAAAAATAGTGATCTTCAAGTGACCTATAACTTTAATATGGTTGCCATTCATAACAAGCGTCCGAAGCAATTGGGTGTGAGAGAGCTTCTTTCAGCTTATATTGAACATCAAAAGGAAGTTGTTACGAGACGTTCACAATATGAGCTAAGAAAAGCAAGTGAACGGCAGCACATTGTTGAAGGTCTAATGAAAGCTCTTTCCATTCTCGATGAAGTGATTGCCACAATTAGAGCTTCAAAGGATAAACGAGATGCGAAGGATAACTTGATTGCTAGATTTCAATTTACTGAGGCGCAAGCAGAAGCGATTGTATCCTTGCAGCTATATCGGTTAACGAACACAGATATCACTGCTTTACGGAATGAAGCAGAGGAACTAGCGAAAAAAATTGAAGAACTCACCGCCATTTTAGGAAGCGAACAAAAGCTCCTTAATGTAATAAAAAAAGAATTAAAAGAAGTGAAAAAGAAATTTACAGACGAACGTCGTAGTATTGTACAAGCTGAAATAGAAGAAATTAAAATTAATCTTGAGGTTATGATTGCTAACGAAGATGTTATCGTGACGGTAACGGAGCATGGTTATGTAAAGCGTACTAGCCAACGGTCTTTCGCCGCATCAAACGGACAGGATTTCGCGATTAAGGATTCTGATCGATTATTGGCAAAGCTTGATATGAACACAACCGATGTATTGCTGTTGTTTACGAATAAAGGAAACTACTTATATTGTCCTGTTCATGAATTGCCGGACATTCGCTGGAAAGACATGGGACAGCATATTGCAAACATTATCCCAATTGATCGAGATGAATCGATTATTAGAGCATTACCGATTAAGGATTTTAATCCAAACCAATATCTATTGTTTGTTACCAAAAATGGGATGGTTAAAAAGACCGAGTTAAATCATTATAAAGCACAACGTTATTCAAAACCACTTGTAGCCGTTAATCTAAAGGGGGATGATGAGGTCATTGACGTCCATCTCACAGAAGGTAAGATGGAATTGTTCCTAATGTCACATTATGGCTACGCCTTGTGGTTTAATGAAGAGGAAATTAGTATTGTTGGAGCCCGTGCAGCTGGTGTGAAAGGTATGAACTTAAAAGATGGGGATTACGTAATCGGCGGAAAATTGGTTGAACCGGAGCACACGGAGTCTATTGTGATCGCAACGCAACGTGGAGCTGTGAAAAAAATGAAGTTAAATGAATTCGAATTATCTTCACGTGCAAAACGTGGCGTAGTTGTACTGAGAGAGCTTAAGTCAAATCCACATCGTGTGATTGGATTTGAAACGGTTCATAATCCAGATATTGTTCACATCGAATCCGAAAAAGGACAAACAGAATCGATTCTATGTGCTGATATACGATTTAATGATCGATATCAAAATGGGTCTTTCTTTATGGATGAATCAGATAATGGAAAATTAGTCAGACTTTATAAGGAAAAATCAGAGTCTTAAAACCTAAAACGTGTAACACCTCATATAAGTTGATATGAGGTGTTATTTTTTTACATATAAGCTTTAGTTTTTGCATTATTTTCCTGATGTTGGATACATTACGAGTAGGGAAGGTGATATCCAATGAGGAAACATCTGATTTTTTTTATTAACGTCAGCCTTTTACTTTGTCTTATTTCGACATCCGGTGTGTACGCAAAGGATAAAGGACTGGGTAGTATAGCAACATATAGGACTGAGCTTACTGGTGATCGTCATTTAGAGAAAATTCAGTTAATTAAAAAAGAAAATGATCGGCTGGAAATGGTTATTGTCTCAAAAAAAAGCTATCAAATTCCTTTACCAAAAGGGATAGAGCCAAAGATAATATTTAAAGACATGAATCAGGATTCAATAAAAGACATTTTTATATACATTTCTAGCAAGGATGACGACAAAGCAGCAACTTATATTATATATACATTAAAAGATGAAAACCTAAGCAGGATGATTGTGCCGGAAGAATTACCGGTAACAGCACAATTTAAGAATGGATATAAAGCATCAGTTCAAATCAATCAAACAGGTCAAACGTTTGTAATAGATTTAAACAAACAAAAAAAGCGATATGATCAGCAAGGAATTTATCAAAATGGAATGTTGAATGAACCAACTGAATTAATGGTAAGTGGTCTAAAAACGTTAAAACCAGTAAGATTAAGGGATTTGTCAATTGGTCTTAAAGGAAGACAATTAATTAGTGATGGTTATAATGATGAAATGATTGGGTATGTAGATTCAACCTGGAAATGGTCTAATCATCATTGGGAATTGCAAAATACCATTGTAAAGCAAGTGAAACCAAAATAAGACAGCGAACATTTGAAAGTGATTTGTGTGAAAAAAATTAAACCGCACGGACTAAAAGTTCATGTTCGCGCGGTTTATATGTACATAAGTAATCTAATGGATAAATATTTTTTAAACTAAAAATTTCGTTTCTGTCTCAATTTCTTAAGTATTCTTAGGAATTGAGATATTAAATCGGTTTTATATTTAACTTCCTTAAATAGATATTATGTAAACTTAAAAAACGATTTTTATCTTATATATGTTGTTCACTTATCTTCACCTATTTTAAATTAGTTTTTTAACCATTTTTGAAACGTTTATAAAGTGATTCCCACTGATGCACAAACTTCGACTACATTACGATTTCTAAAAACATTTGCTTTCTCACCATTACACCAGGTTTTTTAGTTTTATGATGTGAGTCAACTAGTTTTTCTATTTCTAAATTTTCTTGTTTGAATGTTAAAAAATTTCTAAAAGAGCAATCTCTTCCGTACCTTATTCCTTCTGAATACAGCCTAATATTTCTGAAATTTCTAGGTTTCGTTTCTCCTTAATACCTACCTAATTATATGTCATCTAAACTTATTATAGGAATATTCGTTCTCAAATGCAGTTTTTAACCCACTTGAGAATGGAAGGTAAAGAATTTTTACTATAAAAAGAGAGGTTCTAAACCCTCCCCTCTCTTTGAATGAATATTCCTCAATATTATTGCGATCCTCTATGCCAAAGTTACGTGCTTTTGTCCAGTCAGTACCTCTCATATGAACCAAAATTACAATAAAACAACCTTTCCAAGGTGCTTTTTATTTTTCATTGCATTTCTTGTGTCGATGATTAGATTCGATTTTTCTAAAATCATGTCATAATCAATATTGGAGTGATCAGTAAGGATTAATGTGCAATCAGCTGCTCGGAGTTTTTCAGTAGATAAGGGTATGGATTGGAGTTCTGAATCCTTAATAGATATTTGGGGTATAAATGGATCATGGTAATCAACTTTCGATCCCAGTTCCACCAAGCTTGTCAGAATATCTAGTGCTTTTGATTCTCGTACATCATTTACGTCTTTTTTATACGTGACGCCAATGACAAATATATTGGCAGTTGATAATGGTTTTTTAATGTGTTTTGCAATTTTTTCTACAACAAATTGAGGCATTTTTTGATTTGTTTCATGAGCAACTTTAATGGATGTCAATTCGAAATGATGTTTTTCGGCTTTCCATAATAAATAGAGTGGATCTACTGGAATACAATGCCCACCAATTCCTGGTCCAGGAAAATATGGAGTGAAGCCAAATGGTTTTGTACTGCAAGCATTGATAACTTCCCAAAGATTGATATCCATTTCGTCGCAAAAGATTGCCAGCTCATTCATAAAAGAAATGTTAATAAGTCTCTGGGTATTCTCAACGAGCTTACTCATTTCCGCAACTTTAGGGGATGAAACGGTTACAACACTTTTAAAAATAGTTTCATAGATACTTTTGGCTCTCTCTGTACATTTTTGAGTGACCCCTCCCACTATTTTAGGGATATCCTCTAAACCAAATTGCTTCTGACCAGGGTCAATTCTTTCTGGTGAGTAAGCGATATGAAAATCTTTACCAATAGAAAATTCCTTGTTTTGGCTGATTAAAGGAACAATGATTTCTTCGGTTGTTCCAGGATAAGTAGAACTTTCGAGAATAACTAATTGTCCCTCCTTTAAAAATGGAAGTGATTTGTATATAGCGTTTTTAATGTAGGAAATATCTGGTGTTTCATCTTCTGATAAAGGTGTTGGAACGCAAAGAATGATTACTTCGGCCTTTGAAATTACCTCATAAGAATTTCCTGCTTGAAAATTTCCGGTCTGAACCATTCCTTCAATATCTTCATCTTGGAAATCACTTAAATAACTTTTCCCTTTATTAATTGATTCAATCTTTTTTACATCATAATCTATACCGTAGACAGTGTGATGATTTTGTAAAAATAATTGGGCAAGTGGAAGACCCACATACCCCAACCCAATAATAGCAATTTTACTCAACATCAAGATCTCCTTCTTCAATTTTTAATTGCTCCAACAATTTACGGTTTTTCCCACCGTCATTAAAGCCACCCCTTATGCCCGCTTTTGATAGGTAATATTTAATAGCCTCCAGATGATCACCGAGTACTAAATCATCATCCAATTGAATCCCCTCTTCCCCTATCGCATAAGGTGCTGAAATTGTATAACCTGCAGTTATTGCCTTTGTATAAGCCAACGCTGGAATCATAAGAGATTCAGTTCCAATCTGTTCGAGTACTTTTCTGTTCAAAACATGAGGTGTGCTGTATAGAGAATTATTTAAAAAGGAAGGCTTTTTTATAATCGTATTTAGAAAACATTTAATGATGGTTTGTTGACATATAGGATACATCGATTCAAGGAAATGGGAGTCTTTATTTAAAACAATACCGACTCCTTTTTCTGCTTCAGTATAAAAATTCAATACCTCCCAGGACGTTATAGGCTTATCGCTTTCTATGAATAGAATGTTTTCACCAGTGGCGTTATTGGCACCTAAAACCCTTGACATGAACGGCTGGTATGTCTCAGGAAGTTCAACCAGAGTAACTTGTTCCATTTCTGTATACTTATTTATTGAATCCAAATTATTCTTTTCAATAAGTAGGACAATGTCTTCCACATTTGCATGAAGTAATTGCCGGATGTTTGACTCTAAGTTTTTCTTTTTCGAATCTACTGAGATTACTGCACTTCGTTTTACTTTAGAGTGTTTTTCAAATTGGAATGGATAAGAGTTCACCTTTTTTAAGACAGTAAAATCTCTCTCTCCCGTAAAGCCACCTCTTTTCCCTCTTTCGTTAATAAGCAGGTTTAGAGCTGATATGTGATCTCCTACTATTCGGCTTGTTGATTTCATATAGGGTGAATTTCTTTCTCTTGTTTTATGTGTTTCTTTCCTGATCGGGTTAAGTCCGACTACATTTATTTTTGTTGGTATAGTTATTTTTAAATTGTGAAGAACCGCCATCGCTTGAGTTGTTGGCGGGTCAGTTAAATTCCACCAGCCAATTTTGCGGAGGGCTGCCTTGCTAATTGCATTTGGTATCGCAACAAAGGAGTTGACAAGCAGGTCTCTCCTTTTCAGTAAAGTATTCAAGGCAACCTTACAAAGAGAAGTTGTAAAAATTCTCTTTTTTCTAATCAAAATATTTAAATCGTTTAATGCAACATCATTACCATTTTCTATTGCGGTAATAAAGGGTTTTAATTTTTCAGCCTTTATTACCATATCACCATCCAAAAAAAGAAGTATGTCTCCTTCGGCTTTTAATGCGCCTATTGACTTGCCTACATTGATCCCTAATGCTTCAGAAAAAATTATGACATTGCAATCAAGATTTTTTGCAATTTTTTCTGTATCGTCGGTTGAGCCGTTCACCACAACGATGGTTTCATGAGGGTTTAGTCTTTTGATTTCATTGATTAGTCCCCCAATTGTTTCTTGTTCATTTTGGGCTTGAATAATTACAGATACTTTTGAGGTTTTTTTGGGAACACCCATTTCAATCTCCTTTCAGTTCTTTCGAAGATATAATATGGACAAAAGTGAAATTGGAAACGGCTTTCGCGGAGGGAATATGTGATTGAGTTCTTTTTTTTACAAAAGAAATAACCTCTCCTTAATTTCGGAGAGGTTATCATTTTAGAACTGAATATTAAACCGTTTCATATACCAATCATCGTCATACTTCCGTTTTTTAAAGTATCGTTCCCTCTGCTCTAAAACATCACCTTTTAACACTTCTTCTACGATTCTGTCTGCGTCCGAATGTTTGATCAGCTTTTTACACTTTTCAATTCTTTCTTCGTTAAAATGGCTGTAAGCCATACGCATAAAGTTATAATTGATATCATTCCATGTTAACTTAAACGGGGATTTCTTTCTAAAAATATGGCGGATTTTTACTTCAGGTAAAACATAGCAGTTGTAACCAAATAACCATAGTTTCAAAGAAATATCATCATCGTTCTTGCCCCATACCCGGAATCCTCTTTCATATCCTTCAATGTCATCAAATACTTTCTTACTCATCGCCAAACATCCTGAAGCTATAAGTGGGGATGCAAATAGTCCCCTTTTTCCAATATTCCACTTTGGTTCTAAATTTTCATTCCATGTATAACCATATCCAACTTTGTCAGGACTATCGGCGCTAGCAATGCCTGGATTTATTGCATCAGCGATTCCAGATCTTAAAGGTTCTAATAATCTATCCATCCAGTAATCCTCAAAAAACAAATGTGAATCGCAAAATATGACATACTCTCCTGTGGCTTGCTCACCGCCGATGTTTCTAGCTAAAGCAGCTCCTGCATTATTGGCATGAACCAGTTTGATTTTTTTATCCTGAGATTTTTTTAAATAATCACAACACCCGTCCTCTGAGTTGTCATCAACTACAATGATTTCGTAAGGGTAGTCCGTTTTAGTTTTAAATAAAGAGTTGATAGTATTTTTAATGTTCTCACCTTCATTTTTTACTGGCAATACAATAGAAACAAGCGGCTTTTCTTCAACAATACCCATGATAACACTCCTTTTACCATTTCCTTGAATATGTATATGTGTCCGAAATAACAGTGGTGTGAAAGAGACCAATAATTTGTTTAAAAATAGATATAAATGTCTATTCATATTTTTTGTTATTACATATGGTAAATGGACAGAGTATTGAGAAAATGTCCCTGAAAAGATATGTAAAGGAGTGAGAAATATATGGTATGCCATCTTCAGCTATCAGGAATGGTTGGCAGCAGGGAAATCCGGGCAACAGTTGTAGCGACAGTTAATGATGACGGTTCATGTATCAAATTTGTGGTAACCAATAATACTTTAAAACTAAATCCAAATGATCCAAATGAACCGAGCCCTTTAATTGACAAATTTTTCTTTGATTTTAATGGACCGTTTATTTCAGTTGCTAAATCTAGTGCCAGTCCTCCCTCATGGAGTTTTTGTGCCAATCATGGTGGCTTTGTATCTCCAATGGATTGTGGCGATTTTAGATATAAATATTATAGCAATGACAATGATGAAAAATTACGAATAAACACATCCGGAACGTTTGAAATCTGTGCATCAGCTGGAACATTCTCAGAAGAATTGTTAAATGGTAAACGTGTTTGTGCGCAGTTTCAAAGAGTATTAAGTGAAGGTGCGTGTGAATGTACTAGTGGCTGTGCTTGTGGTGTGTGGGAATGTCCTGAAGTGACAACAACCGCGGCACCAACGACGACCGCAGCACCGACAACAACGGCAGTTCCGACAACAACGGCAGCACCGACAACGACAGCAGCGCCAACGACAACCGCAGCGCCAACAACAACGGCGGCTCCGACAACAACCGCAGCTCCGACAACGACGGCTGCTCCAACAACAACGGCTGCACCAACAACGACCGCAGCTCCGACAACGACGGCTGCTCCAACAACAACTGCAGCACCAACAACGACCGCAGCACCGACAACAACAGCCGCACCAACGACAACGGCTGCACCAACAACGACTGCAGCACCAACAACAACCGCGGCACCGACAACAACAGCCGCACCAACAACAACCGCGGCACCAACGACGACCGCAGCACCGACAACGACCGCAGCTCCAACAACGACGGCAGTTCCAACAACAACAGCAGCACCAACGACGACAGCCGTACCAACAACGACCGCAACTCCAACAACAACGGCTGCACCGACGACAACGGCAGTACCAACAACGACAGCGGCACCAACGACAACAGCAGCACCAACAACAACGGCAGTTCCGACAACAACGGCTGCACCGACAACGACCGCAGCACCGACAACGACGGCTGCTCCAACAACAACGGCAGCACCAACAACGACAGCAGCACCGACAACAACAGCAGCGCCAACGACAACAGCAGCGCCAACAACAACGGCAGCACCGACAACAACGGCAGTTCCGACTACAACAGCGGCACCAACAACGACAGCAGCTCCGACAACAACAGCAGCGCCAACGACAACGGCAGCACCGACAACGACCGCTGCTCCAACAACAACGGCTGCGCCAACAACGACAGCCGCACCAACAACGACAGCGGCACCAACGACAACAGCGGCACCAACGACAACGGCAGCACCAACAACGACAGCAGCACCAACAACGACCGCAGCACCAACAACGACAGCGGCACCAACGACAACAGCGGCACCAACGACAACGGCAGCACCAACAACGACAGCGGCACCAACGACAACAGCGGCACCAACGACAACGGCAGCACCAACGACAACGGCAGCACCAACAACGACAGCAGCACCAACAACGACCGCAGCACCAACAACGACAGCGGCACCAACGACAACAGCGGCACCAACGACAACGGCAGCACCAACAACGACAGCAGCACCAACAACGACCGCAGCACCGACAACAACAGCAGCGCCAACGACAACAGCAGCGCCAACAACAACGGCAGCACCGACAACAACGGCAGCACCGACAACAACAGCAGCGCCAACAACGACCGCGGCACCAACAACGACCGCAGCACCAACAACGACCGCAGCACCGACAACAACAGCAGCGCCAACGACAACAGCAGCGCCGACAACAACGGCTGCACCAACGACAACGGCAGCACCGACAACGACTGCAGCTCCAACGACAACGGCAGCACCAACAACGACCGCAGCACCAACAACGACCGCAGCACCGACAACAACAGCAGCGCCAACGACAACAGCAGCGCCAACAACAACGGCAGCACCGACAACAACAGCAGTTCCGACTACAACAGCGGCACCAACAACGACAGCCGCACCGACAACAACAGCAGCACCGACAACGACCGCAGCGCCAACAACAACGGCAGCACCGACAACAACGGCAGCTCCGACAACAACAGCGGCACCAACAACGACCGCAGCACCGACAACGACCGCAGCTCCAACAACGACCGCAGCACCGACAACAACAGCAGCGCCAACGACAACAGCAGCGCCAACGACAACGGCAGCACCGACAACGACCGCAGCTCCAACAACAACAGCAGCACCGACGACAACGGCAGCACCACCTTGTCCGCCGCACAAACCAAAGCCACCGCACAAGCCAAAGCCGCCGCACAAGCCAAAGCCACCGCACAAGCCAAAGCCACCGCACAAGCCAAAGCCGCCGCACAAGCCAAAGCCACCGCACAAGCCAAAGCCGCCGCACAAGCCAAAGCCACCGCACAAGCCAAAGCCACCGCACAAGCCAAAGCCACACTCTAACAAAGACTGCCGCTCTAACGACGATCGCAGTTGCGACAAAGACTGCCGGAACTAAGAAAAGAGTTCAGTAAATTACGAGTAAGATCACTTAACTAATCGCAAGAAAGTAACCCCAGCAAGGACTAGAGAGTAAATAATCATGACAAGATGCTTTGTTTTTGCAAAGTGTCTTGTTACTTCCTTAGAATCGCATTTTATAAAAAATGCAAATGTAGTTAGAAAAGTATAATTCATTTTTAGACAAGTACTAGGAGGAAAAATATTGATATTAATTACCGGATGTGCAGGTTTTATTGGTTTCCATCTAACTAAAAGACTTCTAAAGGATGGCTTCGAGGTCGTCGGTATCGATAATTTAAATGACTATTATGATGTTTCTTTAAAAAAATCGCGTCTAAACCTATTATTGCCTTGTAGCGGTTTCACTTTTAAAAAAGTAAATTTGGAAGATAAACAAGAAATAAATGAAATATTTAACCACCATCAGCCTACAGTAGTTATTAATCTAGGTGCCCAGGCTGGAGTACGATATAGCCTTACAAATCCACACGCTTATGTAGACTCTAACATTACTGGATTTTTAAATATTTTAGAAGAGAGCAAGCGCGTAAAGGTTAAGCATCTTATTTACGCTTCAACAAGTTCAGTTTATGGAATGAACGACAAATTGCCATTTGCAACGGAACAACCTGTGGACCATCCTATCAGTGTATATGCAGCCACCAAGAGAACAAATGAACTATTTGCTCATACTTATAGCCATTTATTTGGACTGCCTACTACTGGACTGAGATTCTTCACAGTATATGGACCATGGGGACGACCAGATATGGCATTGTTTTTATTTACAAAATCAATTTTAAACAATGAGCCAATCAAGATTTTTAATTATGGACTGATGAAACGTGACTTTACTTATGTAGATGATATTATTGAAAGCATCGTTAGATTGATCCCACTCCCCCCTATTCCAAATAGTAGCCGCAATTTACAACCTAACCAAAGTAAAGCGCCATTTCAAATTTTTAATATTGGAAATAACAGTCCAGTAAATTTAATAAAATTTATTGATGCTATCGAGGAAAAATTGGGCATTAATGCTAAGAAAGAATTTTTACCCCTTCAGGATGGAGATGTTCCTGAAACTTTTGCTGATGTTGAAGATTTATTTAGTAAAATCAATTTTCAACCAAAAACATCAATTGAGGAAGGAATTGGAAAATTCATTGATTGGTATAAAGACTACTATAAAATAGTTTAGATTTTTGAGATTCCAATGAAACAATAATTATTAACATAATTACTTTTAAAAATGCTTTCCCCACCCCATTCGATTATTTCTGAATATAAATAAGTAAATAATCATACTAGGAGTGAAATAATTGAAAAGAGCAGTGGTTGTTTTTTTAGAAAATAGAAAGAGATTGTTGCTACAGTTTAGCTGGCTTTATACTTCACTTAAATACATTCAATCTAGTGATACTGAATTGGTCGTATTTGGGACAAAGGATGCTCTTACAAATATTCCAGATGATTGTATTAAGGTTGAAGTTAAAAAAGCCAGTGAACCTCCAGAAGTTGCAAAATATCCGCGAATCAATTCGATACACTACTATCTTGACCCGCAAATAGATATTTTAAATCAATATGACTATATTTTAAGGACTGATGCCGACATATTCCTGACACCTGCCTGGAATGATTATTATCCTGAACACTACACGACTGGAAAAGGCGGCTATGTTTCTACCAGTGAAGTAAAAGAAAACATTAAACGAGTTGCTGAAATTCACGGTTTAAACCACAAAGGGCGCCATAATATTGGTGCAACACATTATGGTCCGCCGAATGAAGTTATCAGGGTATCGCAACAGGCCGTTAAGATTGCAAAGTATTTACTAACCCATGACTTTAAAGATGAAAAGGGTAAATGGCCAGGGTGGTACGGCGGTGTTATTAATATGTATAGTAATGAAATTGCGGTGAATCACTACATTCCAAACTTTATAATTGATAAAAAGAATTTGGATTTTCTCAGCACTTCATCTGATTCGGTACATGATCATGCACACATCCATTGTTGGCATACAAAAGATATTTTTTCTAAATTTCGATTTGAACGCGGTGAATACGATCATATTAGAATTGAGGATTTAGATATTGATAAAGTGAAAGATTATTGCCTCTATCTTGCTTTTAAAGCTAGGGAAAGCCAAATCTAATTACCCTTTCTAATTCCGAAAAAAAGTCCTTATTGTTACAGTGAATAACTGTAAATGAGGGACTTTTTCCTATTCCTTCATAAAAAATAAGATGGACATTAATTACCAAGCGTATTAATTCTAATGGATTTACTTATTTTTGAACTAGAACTTATTTATGAATTATGAATACTATTAATAATGCAATGATAATAAATATGGACAGAGGACAGGAATGAGAAAACATTATGAATGAATCGAAGTTACCTGTTAGGAAGATTTTATTGGTACCTGACCATCCTGGATGGGCATTTGATAATCGAGCAAAGAAAATAATGAGCTTACCGACTAATAAACTACAATTTGATATAAAATATTATAAACAAGTTACAAAAAAGGACATTAACCAATATGATTTAATTTATGCGATGTCAGTAGGGCATGCAATAGGTCTCTATCAAAAAGGGATTCCTGTCAATAAAATGGCTGCAGGACTTACATCTGTTCGGCAATTTAAGCGGCATATGACGAGCAAAGGTACCTATAAAACTGATTTCATCACATTTTTTAGTGGGTTAAGGGGGGTTAATTCTCTTTCAGATGAATTATTCCAACTTTTCTCTCCTCACCGCCGCATTTATCATACGAGAGTGGGAATTGATGAAAACTTTTTTCAACCTTCTGAATACCCAATTTCAAAGTCTACGTTTACTGTGGGATGGGTAGGCCGAATTGACGGGGCTGGACGTCGTTCATTTGAAGGTTTTGATATAGTTACTTCCGCAATACAAGGATTAGATATAAAGCTTGATATAAGAACATTTACCGAAAATTATGTCCCATTAGAGAAAATGGTGGAATTTTATCAGGGATTAGACTGTTTTATTTGTTCTAGTATCTCTGAGGGTCATCCTAACCCGGTTTTTGAGGCTGCTGCGTGCGGAGTACCTATTATTTCAACGAATGTTGGGTCTGTTCCAGAGCTTATCAAACCATATGTGAACGGTATTATTGTTAAAAGAAACCCACAATCGATCCGTGAAGCCCTTCAACATTTAATAAAACATCCTGATAAACAGAAATCAATGGGACAATCAATTCGTGAAACAATTCTAAAGGAATGGACTTGGAAATCGTGCTGGAAGGAATGGGAAGAGTTTTTTACATCCATTTAGAGTTTGAAAAATTCGAGAAACTCCTCTAACAATAGTTCAAGAACGATTTCTCTTGAATATACTTCTTTTCCAAACAATAACACCACCGATTAATTTACTGTTTTTAAAGTTCATCAATCGGTGGTGTTTTATATTGTCTTATTTAGTTAGAAATGACTTATTCAATTTCTGATATTTTTTGTAATTTTTCCTTAAGACTAATGATTTCATGGATAGGGTTATTATTGATGATTTCCTGAAATAAGGGATCTTGATAATACTCTAATAACTGCTTTCTTAATATTGGGTATGGTGGAAGGCTGCTAAATGGATTAGTAGGTCCTTCTTGAACGTATTTTTTAAAGCCATTCGTTCTCATTATTCCTAAATGAAAACCATGGTGCGGTCTGTAATGATTCTCTTTCATTTTTCCAAAGCCTATGCCCTTTTCCACTATTTTATATAGAAATTTTTCATCTGAACGATTTAACTTCATTTCATTGTAAACTTCATCAAGGTGATTTTGATAGTACTCAATAATTGGTTGCATTAAATGATAATATTCTTTGACTATTAAAAAATGATGTCCGGTTAGTCTTTTGGTATTAGGACGGATTTGATTACTATAAGGAAGACCGATTTTTTTGCAATGTTCTAAATGCCCTTCTAAAATAGAAGGGTTTTCTTTTACAATCAGATAATCAACATCTCCCAAATAGACATTTTCAAACTCTGAAAATTCTTCATGGGGGATTAAAAATCGAAAAGGTTTTCCTAATTTATTTTTCCTGAATTTTGGGAAAGGAAAATATTTTTCTTTTATTTCAAAGTTAGTTGATAAATTCTTTCTTATTAAATCAAGACAAAGATTCTCCTGCTCTGACAAATGATCCATACAAAAAATTTTTACAAAATAATCAGGATAACTTTTTAAAATACTATATATATAGTAAGGTATATATTTTGTGTAATCTCCAAATACATAGACTGACATACAAAAAGGATTTTTCATACCTAACTCTCCTTTGGACGTATTTATTATATCTAATGAATAAAAGTTAAAATGGAAACGGCATATGTAGTAATTAATCCTTAATTACTAACTTCATTTACAAATTTTTGATTGTATTGCAAAACGACAATTTAAAAACTTACTATTGTAAGGATTTTTGAACCTTAGCCCTAATACTTTTTTATTAAGTGATGAATAGAATAGCATTAATGGTATTTCAAATAAGGTGTAGCTACCATTTGAAAATGGAATCGAAACACACTGTACTTTGTTCAGTTTAACAAAAAAGGCTGGTGAATAATGAATGGTTAAAATCCTATATGTTATTAATAAATCAACAGATGGTGGCGTGGTAAGTTCGACGCGGAATCGCATCAATGCATTCATAAGCAGAGGAATTGAGGCAGAAGTGTTTTTTTTGGCCCGTGGTGACGGTGCAAAAATGTTTAGAGAAATTCCTCATTATTATATTGAAAATACTAGTCATTTTCAGCAAATGGTTGAAAAAGGAGGTTATGATTGTATTATCTTCGTTTATTCTCTTGACTATCTTAAATACCTGCCAAACAATTATCAAGGAAAGAAAATTTATGAACTTCGTGGTTGGAGCCAGGGTGTAGTAAAACAACTTAAGAAAAAAAATATAAGTAAATCTGTTGATGCAATTGTTTGCATTGCTAAATATTTGGAACCATTAGTGAAACCATACTTTAGAGAGGATGTTCCGATATTTATAGATGGAAATACAGTTGATCCAATATTTCACTATCTAAATGCTTCAAAAAGAACCTGGGCAGAATCACCAAAGCCTATTATGGGACATTCCGTTATTGCTTTTGTTGGAAGAGTAGAAGGCTTAAAGAACTGGAAAGAATTCGTCAAGATTTATAGAATGCTTGAGAAAAATATCCGGTCGAAGCCTGGTTTTTAAGTAATCCAAAATCATCAAACAGTATTGAAAATTTGCATAAGCTTTGTTCAACGCATCAATTAAAATATAAAGTGATCCATGTTTTTAATGAAAATATGCCTGAAATTTACTCCATAATAACAGATTCAGGCGGCTGTGTACTTTCTACCTCCTTGCGAGAAGGGTTAGGAAATTCGTTATTAGAACCGATGGCATGTAAATGTCCTGTTGTAAGCTCAGACAGTCCAGGAAAAAACGAAGTTATTATTGATGAGCATAACGGCATGCTATACAAACTAGGTGATATTAATATGGGTGTAAACTGTATAGAAAAAATTTTAAAAGATACTCCACTTCGGAAAAAAATTATTCAAAACGCACTATCCACTATTCAATATGATTATCATCCAAATGTTTATGTTGACCGTTATGTAGATATTCTTTCAAAGATATAATAGGTAAATTTAAGCAGCCGTCTCTCCTTATTCTTAAGGAGAGTAGGCTGCTTAATTGTTTTGAATTCGTAAATATACATGTTAACAATTAACCTTAAGCCTAATTAACCAGGGAGGAAAAAATATTGTACGATTTTTTAATCATCTTCCAGAGGAAATGAATGGATGCTGCAATCATTCGTCGTGCATTTTCCAGAATTCTCTAAATCAAATACCCAGCGATGCCTTGGACAAATGACCTGCTTACCAGCAATCCATCCTTGTGAAAGATCCCCTCCATCATGTGGACAATAGCGATTTATTGCATAACGGGTTCCATTTGCCTCAACGACTATACGTTCTTGATTGAATTCATTGGCTAATACCTTTTCACAAAATGGATTAATATCCTCTGCTTCATTTATTAAAAATCCATGCATTAGTGCTTGAAATATATCAGGCTCCCGATTTAATTTCATTCCGGAAAGACAGCATAAAATCTTCCCAAGTTAATTTATTGTCAAAAATACGGGCTATATCCCAGGAATTTATTCGGATAGAATAATATTGTTTATCTTGAATATCTTTTACAAATTCAAGTTTTTTTTCTAGGAAATTAACTCGCAGGACTTTGTCTGGCTGATCATTAAAACAAAAATAAAGGGGTACGGTTATTCGCTTATGCAAATGTAAATGTGTTAATTTATCTTCCAATTCTTTTTGAAGCTTACTCCATATGACTTGGGGATCTATTGTTGAATAAGTTTTTTTCCTTGCTACAAAAAAACTTTCAAACTTGGCTGCATATTCTTTTATGTAGCTTTCCACATTGGCCTCATCAACCCGTATTTTTGAAAGATGGATGAAGTTCCCTGATTTTACATCTAAAATATCGCCAGGCATAATATTAGGTGTTTCGATTGTCATTGTCTTTAATCGTTTCTTTAAAAATCTAATCACTTCAGGAGCACGAGGGAAAATATTAATATGTTCAAAATTCAAATGGAATAAAGTTGGATCAAGGAAACACGGCGGCCCAGCGGATGGCAGCCATAAACGAGGTTTTACTGTTTCAATCGACCTCGCAACAGCTTCAAACTTACTGCGGACCTTCTTTTTAGAAATTTTCCCATATTGTTCTTTGGAATAATCATAGCAGGTTGGATGCCAGATTGCCCCTGAAAACTGTGAGGTAAATATATCGACTTTCCCTTCGTTTTTTATAATTTCAGCGAGCCTATCCATCATTTTACAGTCGTTGAGATTAAGAAAAGAACCTGTATTTGTTTTGACTAAAATGGATGAGTCGCGATTAACTTCCGTATCAATTAAGTACACTTTTATAGACCCGTCTTTTATTACAACTTCTTCTCCATCGGCACAACTAATGACTTTGTTACAATGATAATCATGAAAAATACGACGTAATTCAGCTCTACGAAATTTTGCAATAATTAGTGTAAAATCCCGATTTTCTAAACTATTTAAAAATTTAAGATCAAAATGATCTTTATGTTCATGGCTAACATAAATATAGCGATCCTTATTTGTATTATTTAACTTCTCATGAACATAGGCCGCAAGGTGATGATTTTGCGGAAATTGGAACCAGGAACCTTCAAAAGCACCCGTCGGTGAAAGCCAGGGATCCATTATAATGATAGTTTTCTCCGTCTCAACACAAAAACCAGCATGGCCTAAATACGTTATTTCCAAAATAATGACTCCCTTCTATTCACAAATATACAAATCATTTATATGCGAATAAAAGAGATTCTATTAGTAATATTAAATAATCTGGTGCTTGTTTCTATTGTTGTTGTATTGTTCTAGTTACGTATTTTTGTAGTGCATTATTAACAAAGAAATAGTAAAAAAAGCCAAGATTAAAATCATGGCTTTTTTTACTACTATTAATGTTTCGGAAAATCAACTTATGTTCTTATACTTGGTAAGCATTTCAATCTTGTTTTCTTTCCCACGGTAATTAATTACGATGATTCCTGCTGCTACTAACAGCATCGCAACAAACATAAAAATCGTCATTCTTTCCCCTGGAATAAACAACGCTGATAAAAAAGCTCCAAAAATTGGTGTTAAGAAATTATAGATGCTCATTTCCCCAGCCTTATTGTACTTCAATATCGAAAACCACAAGGCAAAGGCAACCGATGAAATCAAAGCAGCATATAGTAGTAATCCCCAGCCAAATGGTGTAAACGTGAGCGAATGATCGTCTAACTGTGGAACTCCAATCAACAACAGCAACGAAGCGCCAATCGTTAACTGCCAGCCGGTTAGTGTTATCGGGTGAATTTCTTTTGCTAATTCCTTAGCCATGATTGTAGTAATCGCACTTGTTAAAGCCGATAGGATTATATAACCTTCCCGGTCCAATGAAATGTAAACTGAAGGTCTTTACCCCAATTGGCAACAATAATTCCTGCAATTCCTGTTAAGATTCCAATCGCTTTTTTCCAATTTAATTTGTCATCCTGATAGAAAAAGTGGGCTAAAAAAACAGCCAAAAACGTCCCACTAGAAGTCAGAATCGATCCCTGCATCCCAGAAACCTTTGCTAAGCCATTATAAAAGAAAAAATATTGCAGTGCAGTTTGTATAACACCAAATAATACCAATATAACAATCGAGGAGCGCTTCACAAACAGCTGCTTCCGGTTTGTTATAAATAAAAATGCTAATATTAGGACTCCTGCAAGAAAAAAACGCATCCCGGCAAATACAATTTGGGCAATCGTATCATCCTTTGCCATTTGCAGCTCGACATAGCCAATTTTTAAAACTGGAAATGCACTGCCCCACAGCAACGAACAGAAAATAGCTAGTCCAATGACCACCCATTTTTGTTGAAAAATACTTTTCAATTAAATCCATCTCCTAAATATACCTCATAACTTTTCTTGCACACAATTATTTATTATAGCACTATTTTATTTAGTTCAGGGGGTTTTCTTCTTGTGATTTTTTGACAGCAAAAAGCATGATCCCCAATTTAGTTGTAAGAATCATGCTTCATAGTAAATTTGTTATTCATTGTCAGGATGGATTAGTGAAATTAACTTTTCTAGACCTTCGAGTAATCTTGGCGAAGGACGACAAAACAATTCTTCTTCTAAAATAAGAATTTTATCCTCATTTTCAAGTTGTAGATTCTCATATCCCGGACGTTTCAATACAACACTTTTTTGAACCTTTTCTTTGCGAACCCCTACCCAAGCGAGGCAAATGTAATCAGGCTTACGAGCTACTACCTCCTCCCAATCGCGTTGAACACTTGCTGCATCCACGTTTTCAAAAACATTAATCGCCCCTGCAGCCTCCGAGAGCTCAGTTAACCAGTTAAGTTTCCCTGGGGTAAAAATCGGCTTTGGCCACCATTCCCAATATAATTTAGGGCGGTACTGTACAGTTGAATATTTTTGTTTTATTGCTTCAAGTCGACCACGAAAAGCATTCGCTGCTACTAAACCAAGCTCGGGTCTACCTAAAGCATTTGCCGTGGTGATTAAATCCTGTTCAATATCCAATAATCCATTTGGATTAAGAATGATATGTGGAATTTCACGCTCCTCTAAAGCTTCAACATTTTTCTCCATACCTGGGACACTTAATGAAGCTAGCACAAGATCAGGCTCTAATTTTTCAACAAGATCGATATCAATTGATAAATCAGGACCTAATTTAGGCAGGTTAACAATTGACTCTGGCCAGTCAGAATAATCATCAACGCCAACTAACCATTGTGTTAACCCTAGAAACTCCATGATTTCTGTATTACTCGGGCATAAGGATATAACTCTCATCGCTTTAAAATCTACCTTTCTTAAAAACAGAATTATAATAATTTTTGAAGATATAATGCTTCGGTTATATTTTTTAAATAATTAGACGCTGAATTCTCCTCAATTCCAAGCTCACGGGCAATCATTTGAATCGAGTATTTTTTTTGGTATAGCTCATATGCCATTGCACGCCTCATTGCAATAAGGGTTAGCGGGACTCTGTCACCCAGAAAATCATTCGAAATAGCTCGTAAATGAATGAGGATTGACATGACCTGTATCGGCCCACCCTTCTCTGCCCCACGCGGGGTGGTAACAAACACATAATCACTATTATTCGTTAAACACTCATGAAAGTACTCTAAGAAGCTGTCGGCTTCGATCCCCTCTAAAGTAATCGTGCGGTTTTTTAACAGGATTTCCACTGAACCTGGTGTCATGTAAAACCGATACATCCTCTTTTTTAAAACGAAAATCTGCAGTTTTTAGTCCTTTTGCTGCCAACAAAAAAATCGCTTTTCGAAGAGATGAGTATTCATCGTGATGGAGTGTACGATGTAAAAGCTCGGTAATTTGACCGTAGCTTAGATCAAGTTTGAGCTTTTCATGTTTTTTGTACCGCTTTATCTTTACAGCTGGATCCACTGGGACTCTATCAATTTCCCAAAAATAGTTAAACATCGTTTTTATAATCGCCAATTCTTTATTGATCGTTGTAATGCTTTTACCTTTTTCGAGCTGTTCCTCTAAATAATTCTTGATATCTAAAGGAGAAATTTGAAACGGTTCCTTGTTATCAGGATATGTATTCTTGATGTAATAGAAAAATTGCCCAATGACTTTTTCATAGCTTTTAATTGTTTCTGAACTATAGCCCTTATTTTCTATATGACTTATAAATCCGTAAGGCACCCGAACCAACCTCCTTTAATTGCTATAAGGATAGTATTCGAGTATATGTTCTGATTTTCCTGTTAGATTTATCGAAATTAAATGAATATTCTTTCATCAGTAAGCGTATTGTGTTATTTTTTGTCTTATTCTACAATCACCTTAGCTGTAATGTAAAAATCTATTAATATTTGTTTAGGGTACAAACATACCCTAAATACTTCTTTTAAAAAATCAAATATAGCAGTTAAGGTATTGTGATAAAACTTGATAACCCCAATAAATAAAAAGGACTGCTAAACACCCAAATCCTGGCATGTCTGCAATCCTTTTCCTCTATTCATCCCTATGCTTTTACTTTAAGATCCTCTAATATTTGAAACAGCTCGTCCAGATGGCTGATTTCATAGGTTGGAATCACTTCATTCCGCTCTTTATCGTGGCGATTAATCCAAACAGATTTGATGCCCACTTTGTTAGCACCAAGTATATCTGTCATGAGATTATCCCCGACCATTAATACTTCATCTTTTTGCACATTCATCAATTTTAAGGCATGCTCAAAAATAGTTGGGTCAGGCTTCCTCTTCCGAAATCACCAGAAATGAGAATTTTATCAAAATACGGAACAAGCTCAGGTGTTATCGATAGCTTTGTATTTTGTAAATCCGGAGAACCATTCGTTAACATTAATAAACCGTAATTTCCCTTTAACTCATCCAAAATTTTAAATGTTTCTTCATAAACATAAGGAGTTTTGCGGCGTTCTTCTGGGAATCGTTCAGCTAGTTCATGACCGAATTCAGGGTCATCAATTCCCATTTTCTTCAAACCAATTGTCCAGGCATCTTTACGGTAGGTTGGCACAATCGCCGCCATTTTTTTAAAATCCTCTTGTTCATCTAAAAAATTACCCCAAAGTCCTTCAAAAGGATTAATGCCAATCATTTGGGTAAATCCATAGGTTTCATAGGAAGAATATAATTCGCGAGCTGCATCCCGAACGGCCTCTTCAAATTGGTCTGGATTTAAATTGTATCGTTCTTCAGCAATCTTGCATGTAGCAATAAATGCATCCTTAATACTCTTTTGATCCCACAGCAATGTATCATCTAAGTCGAAAAAAATAGCTTTAATCATGTTCTAGTATGCCTCTCTTTTTTTGAAATGTGATGTTATCAGTTTACCATTAATTAATATTTCGATAAAAAGAAATTTCATAATATTTTAGCAGATTTTGGCGTAGATTGCTAGACAACTGATGATATTTAATCAAAACACAATGAACCTCTTGATTTGCTGCTGCATATTGTACCATTAAGTGAATTTTACTACAAAATGTTAGTGTGTGATTGGATGATTCCTGCATTTCTATTAAACAAATTTGTAAGCAAAATCCTCTCCCTTGTTTTGGAAAAAACAGGTGAGGACCATTCTAAATTGCAAAATAGGTTAGATATCCTGGAAAATGAATTAATCGATCTAAAACAATCGATCGAAATTAAAGAGCTAAAGTCAGGTAGCCAACAGCAGGTTCCCTCTAAAATGACAATCGACCAGATTACAATCGAGAATCTCCATATGGAAAGTGCTAACCTAACCGTTGATTTGGAAAAGTTAATAAGTAAAGGCTTAATTGACCAAGATTTGATCAACCAAGCCCTTTCGAGACCAGCCTCACCGAAAATAAATATTCAAACGAAACGAAAATAAACTCGTTTAGCTTGGGAATAAATCTGATGATAGGTAGCGCTCACCAGTATCAGGTGCTAAGCAAAGGACTCTTGCGGTTTGCGGCAGCTTTTTAGCGACCTCCAGCGCAAAGTATGCTGAGGATGCCCCAGAAGCACCGACAAAAATTCCTTCTTCTGCTGCCAATCGGCGGGCCATCACCTGTGCATCTTCATCTTTTATATGAAGAATCTCATCGTATATGTCACGGTTTAATATTTTAGGAATAAAACCAGGACCTGTTCCGGGAATCTTGTGAGATCCTGGTTTTCCTCCTGATAAAACAGGTGATCCGAATGGTTCAACCACGTATATTTTCAATTCTGGTATTTGTTTTTTTAGTTCTTCTCCAACACCTGTTACAGTCCCGCCGGTTCCTGCTGTTAAGACAAGTGCATCTAGTTTACCATCAAATGCTTCAAGAATTTCGACGGCGGTTGTGTGACGATGTGCATCAGCATTGGCCGGATTTTCAAACTGCATTGGAATAAAACTGTTCGGAATGCTATCTTTCAAGCTGTTTGCTTTATCAATTGCTCCCTGCATTCTCTGACTAGCGGGAGTTAAATAAACCTTCGCCCCGTACGCCTTTAATATTTTAACCCGCTCTTCTGTTGCGTTATCAGGCATCGTAATGATGCATGGATAACCTTTTACCGCTGCCACCATCGCAATTCCGATACCAGTATTACCTGAGGTAGGTTCAATGATGGTGCTACTACCTGGAATGAGCTTTCCCTCTGCTTCAGCCCGTTCGATCATGTTAATGGAAGCACGATCCTTAACACTTCCACCTGGATTAAATGACTCCAATTTTATGAATACTTCTGCCCCATTTGAGTATGGTAATTTATTTATTTTGACAATCGGTGTATTTCCGATTAAGTCCAACACTGAATTATACAATTTCAATGCAACGTCCACCCTTTCGACTTTTTACTCATTATATTTACCTATATTAGCTACCACAAGTGATAAAGAATTTAACACAATGATAGTAGTACTCACTTCATTAAATTATACTTCCACATCGTAGTGAGTTTGTCCACACCACTTTGATAATTTTTCATATAAAAATAGAAATACAAGTGAAAGTGTGGTCGATAATGAAGAAGAATCGTGAAACACGATTTAGTGGAACACTAAATGTATGTGCGTTAGTATTTCCTGGAGCTCAGGTTGAATCCAATCCTGCAAAAAATAGTACACCAATCCGGATAAAAAGAGAAATAGCCTGCGCAAATTCGATATGGAATAAAAAAATAGACGGCAAGCAGCTAGGCATAAAGTTCAATTTACTGAAAACGATCATATTTGAGCAACGGATTAATGGAATCGATGTGAATTCTGAGAAGATCGCGATGAAGCAACGCAAGCTTGATAAAAATGGCAAGCTTTTGTTAACGTTAGCTAAAAAGTTTTGTGCAGAGGCCGATGTTTATCTTTATTATATGAATGGTGAACGAATCGGCAGTATGCAACAGGATGGCGCACGAGTTCTCGCCATTACGTATATTGACTATCCAATCATTATTTTATCAAATGGTGCAAGATTGAATGACTTTATCCTTGCTCATGAATTAGGTCATTTCCTATTTAATAACAATCGCTATGGAGACTATGCAGATCCTAATCCAATTTTAGGCGATTTAGCACATAATGTATCACCAGCTAATTTAATGTACCCGACAGGAATGCATTGGCCAAAGCCACCTAACATGCCTGCGATTATGCCAGAGCAAATCAAAAAAGCATTAGAAAATAAATATTTGCGCTAATGCTGTAAGACAATCCGCAAATTGCAAAGCCCTCCATCTAAAACTCTTCAAAAATATGAAAAGGGGTATTTTACCAATCCCCACAATACATTATTTCTGTTACACTTTCTAAGGTGAATTAAACTTAGGGAGGTTAATATTTATGAAAAAATGGACTCTCCTTACGGTTCTTCTATTCCTTCTCGTTTTTTCAAGTGGGTTTCTAGCAGGAAAACTATTCTCAACTGATTCTCAAAATAAGGCATCCCGTACATCAACTCCTACACCAGTTTCTGTCAAAAAACTTGAGCAAAAGCAGCTGCCTAAATGGACTGAGAACCAACAATCTGTATTGATTGGCTATGTTCAGGATTTCCGTGATCCAAATGTTATTGAATATTCGAAATTAACTCATGTGATCTTTTCTTTTGCTCATCCAACAAGCGATGGTGAAATCCTGTTAAATGGCGATCATGCACAAAAAAATTTACAAATGGTAAAAACGTTGGCTCACAATAGCGGGACAAAAGTGATGCTCGCCGTTGGTGGCTGGTATCATATCCGTGGCGGTGAATCCTATAGCTATTTTAAAAGTGCGATATCAAATCCAACTTCACGCACAAAGCTCGTGTCAGAACTTTCCGCTATCGCTGAACGTGAAGGTTTAGATGGGATCGATGTAGATTTCGAGCATCCACGGTCACTTGAGGATGCCAAAAACTTAACTCTTTTTATCAAAGAATTATCAGAAGTGCTTCATCCATCAGCAAAAGAGCTTTCAATCGCTGTCCATGCAAAAATCCATGGTGGGACTCTTACCGAAGCTCAATTTGTGAAATATGAGCCTTCAATGTTTCAATATGTAGATCATGTAAATATTATGGCCTATGATGGTCAGTGGGATGGTGGCTATAATGGAGCTAATTTATCCCCGTACCCATTTACTGAAAAAATCGTAAGCTATTGGACACAATTATTTGATTCTCAAAACTTATCAAAAGAAAAACTGGTATTAGGTGTACCTTTTTATGCTCAACCAGAGGATCCAAAACAAAAACAGGTTTCTTATGAAACCATTATCAAAAGCAACCCAAACAACGCTAACCAGGATATGATGGTCCTAAATGGTATAACCTATTATTTTAATGGTGGTAGTACCATGAAACGAAAGACTCAGTTAGCTCTAGATCACGGATTTGGTGGGATGATGCTTTGGGAGGTTGGTCTTGATGCAGAAGGTCCACAAAGTTTAACGAGTACCATTTTTGAAGTATTGGAGCAGAACAGAAATATATAAAGAAAAGCGAGTTTGGGTTTCCCCACTCGCTTTTTATGTGGAAAAACCGTACAAAACATGCATGTATTCCGGCAATGTTTTGTACGGTTAGTTAGATTTGCAAATGAGTAGGACATATTGTTTACAGGGATTTATATTAGCTTCAGTACAGTTGCCTCACCATCCACTACGGTCACCCTTAGCTGGTTTTTCACCACTGTCCTAAGTCGAATGATTTTTTTTTCATCATGCTTATCTATGACTGTTACTTCAGCTTTAACTGTATCACCAATTTTTACTGGCGCCAGAAAGTTTAACGTTTGCGATAAATAGACTGAGTTTGTTCCAGGAAGCTTCATCCCCAATACGGTGGAAATAAAGCCCGCTGTTAATATTCCATGAGCTACTCGTTCTTTAAATAAAGAATTTTTCGCAAAGTCAGCGTTAACATGCAATGGGTTAAAATCACCCGTTATTCCTGCAAATTGATAGATATCGGATTCTGCTATTGTTTTTTCGAAGCTTGCTTTATCGCCAATATTTATATCCTTGTAGGAAAGCTCTTGCATGTTCTCAACCCCTACCCTTACTTCGCAATCAAAGGATTGTACTGTTCTAATGATTTTGTAGCACTAGCCTGAGATTGCTTTAATGTATCAACAAATCCTTCAACTGCTTTTAATACTTCTTCACGATTTTTTTGTTGTTGATCAATGACGTTTTTGAAAGTTTCTTCTAATTGCGAAAGTGTTTTTTCAGCAACCTCCAATGAACCCTTGCTTGGACCAAATGCTAAGCTTTGCGCTTTATGACCGAATTCTTCAATACGCTCTGTCCACTCAGACGTCTGTTGGTATCCAAGGTCAAGATGTGCTTTACTAAAGACCTCCTGTAAATTAGAAATCCATTCTGTTGTCAAACGTTTAGAATCCTCTTCCAATTTAGCAAGTGTATCACCAGTTGATTTAATCCATTCTTTTTGACTTTCGAACGCTTGCAGTGATTTCTCTTCTACTCCATTTTGGATTGTATGGAACGTACGGTAGCTGTTAAACCAGCCATCCCAAAATACATCCAATACGTTTACTAACTGAGTCTCTTCTTTTTTAGAAGCCATCTAAAACCCTCCCTTTATTCATAAGCGAAACTTGACCTATTTTTTAACCTATTCATAAACTAGCAAATTTAGGTCAAATTAATTTACTCTTAGGTGTAATTTACACCTATTTGTTAACACTGTCAATCTTTACTTTTCTTGCAAGAATAGACAAATAATGGTGTCAAATTACGACTTTCACTAAAATTATGTCGTATTTTAGTGAGATTAGGCGTAATTTAGTATTTTTTTTGCTAACCATATATTAACAAAATAGTTTATGCTATTGAAAGAATAGTTTTTTAAAGATTCTAAAAAGCTAGAAAATTTTTAAGGGGTAGAGACCTAGTGACAGAAAAGAACTTTTTAGATCCGTTTCAAGTTTGGAAAAGTATGTATGACAAAACGGAAACAAAATGGAATGAAGTAATTCATGAAACCATGCAAAAGGAAGGTTTCTCTGAGTGGATGGGTCAAGTACAAAACGGATATTTACAATATCAACAAATGGTTCAAAAAACGACAGAAGGCTATTTAAAACAAGCAAATATGCCAACTAGAGAAGAAATTTCAAGCATCGCTTCTTTGATTATTAATCTCGAAGAAAAGGTCGAAAACTTAGATGAGAAAATCGAAGAAGAATTATTAACGAACAGTGCTGCATCTGAAATTAATAAACTTAAAGCTAGCATTGCCAAGCTAGATAAAAAAATCGATACGTTATTAAAAGCAATTCAAATCACTGAAGAACCAGTCCGAAATTCCACTCCAGTGGAAAAATAATTAGATTACTACTATCTATTACAAAAACAAATTGAAAAGGAGCATGAACATGGCAATCATCGAAAAAGACCAGTTAAATACGTTAGAGGATACATATGGCTTAAAGGATAAAGTCGTCATTGTAACTGGAAGTTCTAAAGGAATTGGTGCAACAATCGCTAAGGAATTCGCGAAAAAAGGAGCTAAGGTTGTTATCAACTACAACGCGAGCTCAACTGCTGCTGAAAACGTTGTAGATGAAATTACCCAAGCTGGTGGATCTGCTATTTGCTGTAAAGCAAACGTTTCAAACATTGAAGAAGCTAAATCATTGATTGAAAAAACAATAAATGAGTTTGGCCGCATTGATATCTTAATTAATAATGCAGGAATTACGCGTGACCGTACTTTCCGTAAGCTTAGTGAAGCAGAATGGAACGAAGTTATTAATGTAAACCTTAATAGTATCTACCACACTACTTCTGCTGTTATTAACACAATGCTTGAGCAAAAATATGGACGTATTATCAATATCAGCTCGATTGTTGGCCAAGCTGGTGCATTCGGACAAACAAACTATGCTGCTGCAAAGGCTGGAATGATTGGTTTCACTAAATCACTTGCATTAGAAACTGCAAAAAGTGGGATTACTGTAAATGCGATTTGCCCTGGTTATATCCTTACAGAAATGACAGCGGAAATTCCGGAAAATATCATGGAACAAATTGTTTCAAAAATTCCAATGAAACGTTTAGGAACGACAACTGAAATCGCAGATGCTTGCGTATTCCTTGCTAACAGCGATTATATTACAGGACAATGCATCAATGTAAATGGTGGCGTTTACATGTAATTTTTTTCGGCGGATGATGTTCGATACGCTACAGCAATTGCGATCCATACTTGATGACATAACCGCAAGTAGTGTATCCGAGTGAACTTATCTGTTTAATTATATAAAAAATTATCGAGCTAATTATAAGGTTTAAAGGAGGAGAAAGATGGTTTTTTCAACGACAAAAGATATTGAATCTTGGTTAAGCGTAATGCCTGAGGAGGTTCAAAAAAGCTATCACCGTTTTGCTCGTGTATCAGAAGTTTTGACAAGAGAGCCTGAACCGCAGGTGGGCTTAACTCCAAAGGAAGTAATCTGGACAAAGAATAAAGCTAAGCTTTATCGTTATCAGCCAACACTTGAAAAAACGAAAAAAGTCCCGCTTTTGATTATCTATGCACTTATTAATAAACCATATATTTTAGATTTAACACCTGGAAGTAGCTTTATTGAATACTTAACCAATCAAGGACATGATGTTTATCTATTAGATTGGGGTACTCCTGGATATGAGGATCGTCATTTAAAATTTGATGATTATGTTTTAGATTATATCCCTCGTGCCGTTCAAAAAGTTTTACGCAAATCAGGTGCTGACGAAATTAGCCTGCTTGGTTATTGTATGGGTGGTACGCTGACATCAATCTTTGCATCCTTGCATGAAGATTGGCCAATTCGCAATTTAGTCTTTTTAACGAGCCCATTTGACTTTGAGGATACTGGGTTGTTTACAAACTGGCTCGACGAGCGATATTTTAATTTAGATAAAGTCGTCGACACATTAGGAATCATCCCTGGTGAAATGATTGACTTAGGAAACAAATTATTAAAACCATTAGTAAATTATATTGGACCATATGTAAGTCTGGCAGATCGCTACGAAAATGAAGAATTCATTAAGAGCTGGAGTCTGATGCAAAAATGGGTGGCCGATGGCATTCCTTTCCCTGGTGAAGCATTTAGACAATGGATTGGTGAGTTTTATCAAAAAAATAAACTAATCAAGGACGAATTATATATTCGCGGCCGTCAAGTTAAATTAAGCAATATCAAAGCGAACATCTTAAATATTGCGGCACAGCGTGATCATATTGCCGCTCCAAACCAAGTCCAACCTTTATTAGATAAAGTATCTAGTAAGGACAAAACATTCGAAGTCATGCCGACTGGTCATGTTTCCGTTTGTGTTGGTGGTACAGCGGTTAGAAAAACCTATCCATTAGTTGACCAATGGTTAACTGAGCGTTCTAATTAAAACAAACAATCCCCTTCCTTTGTTGAAGGGGATTGTTTGTTTTCAAAGGATAATTTATTGGTTCGCTTTTTTAACCCATTCACCAACGGTAGCCGTTCGTTTCGCCTGGTGTTTAACCGCACCTTGAACATCCTCAATCATTTTACCATTTTGATCAACAGAAACGCTTGTTCCATATGGGTTACCACCTGCACCGAAAATAGATGGATCTGTAAAGCCTGGCGCTACGACAATTGATCCCCAATGATAAAATGTTGTATGAAGAGCCAAAATCGTTGCTTCCTGACCACCATGTGGGTTTTGTGCAGAAGTCATTGCACTTACTACTTTGTTGGCTAACTTCCCGTTAAACCATAGTCCACCTGTCGTATCGATAAACGCTTTCGCCTGACTTGGTACATTCCCAAAGCGAGTTGGAACACTAAAAATAATCGCATCAGCCCACTCTAAATCATTTAGTGTCACCGCAGGCACGTTAGCTGTTGCGTCAACATGTGCCTTCCAAGCCGGGTTCGAATCAATGGCAGCTTGTGGAGCGGTTTCGGGAATTTTAAGGACCTTAACCTCTGCACCTACCTCTTTTGCTCCTTCTTCCGCCCATTTTGCTAACTGATAATTTGTTCCGGTTGAACTGTAGTAAATAATCGCTAGTTTAACGCTTGACATACTCTCTCCTCCTGGCTATTCATCGTTATAAAAGAGCACTGGCAATTTACTCCCAGCTCTATTTTGCTTCATATTTTTGTAATTTATCCATCCGAAGAAATGTTCATTTTTTATAAATGAAACGTTTCTATTTTTTAATTGAATGATCAAAATCTCTTGCTTGTTCAATAAACGACCAGCCGGTTTTCAGGCCTAGGATAAACCAACCCAATGTCACAACTCCAATTGCAAATATTGTATCCCCCACAATACGGAACCAATGGAATACTTGGACGGTATCCTGTTGTAAAAATTCAGCTGACCTTGCGTACCACATACCATGCTCAACACTAGCCCACGTCTGCATTAAGCCAATCGGAATTAAGCTTATTAACACCATTAACGCAAGTCCGATATTTATCGCCCAAAATGAAAAGGCTAAAAGCTTTGTTTTCCACTTTCTTTGCCCTGTTAGTCCTTTTAAACAGAAAAGCATTAATCCGATGCCTAGCATCCCATATACGCCAAATAATGCTGTATGACCATGTACCGGTGTTGTATTCAAGCCTTGCATATAATATAAGGCAATTGGCGGATTAATGAAGAACCCAAATAATCCAGCTCCGACTAAATTCCAAAACGCAACCGCTACAAAGCAGTAGATTGGCCATTTGTAAGCTTTAACCCAAGGTTTTGTACGGCTTAAGGTTAAATTTTCATAAGCTTCAAAGCCGATGATCACAAGAGGTACGACCTCTAACGCACTAAATACTGCACCAAAAGCTAGTACACCTAATGGGGTGCCGCTAAAATAAAGATGGTGGAACGTCCCGATAATCCCGCCAAACAAGAAAATACTGGTTGAAAATAGTACTGAGGAAGAAGCAGTCGCTGTTCTGAGTAATCCCATTCTAGTAAATAAAAACGCGATAACAACAGTCGCGAATACTTCAAAAAATCCTTCTACCCATAAGTGTACAACCCACCAGCGCCAATATTCTGCCATCGCGAGATGCGTATGCTGGCCCCACATCAATCCAGGAACATAGAATAACGGAATCGCAGTTGAAGCGATTAGAAACATGGCGAGTAGATGGCGATCTTCACGAGATTTTTTAAATGCTGGTAATAAAGCTCTTCCCATTAAAAATAACCAGATAAACAAACCTATAGTTAAGAAATATTGCCAAAAGCGACCTAAGTCAACGTATTCATAGCCCTGATGTCCAAACCAAAAATTTGTTTTGTGATCAAACTTTTGGAATACCCCCATCCACTGACCTGCCATGGAGCCCACTACAATAATTAGCAGTGCGACGAATAAAACATTTACAAGTGATCTTTGAAATTTCGGTTCATAACCAGAAACGGCGGGAGCCATAAATAGACCGGCTGCTAACCAAGCGGTCGCAATCCATAAAATCCCTAATTGGGTATGCCATGTGCGAGCAACAGAATAAGGAAGCCATTTTTGGATTGGAATTCCATAAAATCCTGCACCTTCAACGGCGTAGTGAGCTGTAACGGCGCCAAGACCAACCTGCACGACAACTAAAGCTGCAACCACCCAGAAATATTTTAAAGTTGCCTTCATCGACGGTGTCGGAGACAAGGCGAGCAACGGATCCTTCTCTGGATATACTTCTTTAACATGTGGTTCGTGATGACGTTGGACGGCAAAATACCATGTAAGTGCCCCTACTCCTGCAAGAAGCATCACAAAACTTACAACCGACCAAATCACCATTTCTCCTGGTTGGACGATTATCGATTAAATCTTCATTCGGCCAGTTATTCGTATAAGTAATATCACTTCCTGGTCGGTTTGTAGCTGTAGCCCAAGTGCTCCAAAAAGAATGAATTCATATCATCCATCCGGTCTTGATTTTTAATCGTATTGACCGGGATAGCGTAATGGTCCCGTAATTCATCTAAATCTGGGTCATTCATGAATATTCCAGCATAGTAACCACTTAAGTAGCGATAGGCATCGGCACGATCACTTGAAATCGTTATTTCATTTTTTTCTTTATCGTACGTATTGGTACGCATTTCTTTTTTTAGCCGTGCTTGTAACTGAGCTTGTTGCTCTTCGTTCAAATCATCATAACGCATACCAAATTGAGCAGTGCTCCATTTATTCAATAAGAACATTGATTCGCGATGAAGCCAATCGGCATTCCAATCAGGTGCTACATAGGCTCCATGTCCCCATATACTTCCGACTTCCTGTCCACCAATTGATTGCCAAACATTTTGTCCAGCTTGGATATCCTGTTTGTTGAATAATACTGTCCCATCATCTGTTACGACACGGTCCGGAATCGGCGGCATTACCTGATAGATTCTTCCACCGTAATAGCCTAAAATAGCAAAAGAAATAATAATAACGAGACTTAATGTTACCCATAATCTACGGTAATTCATCGGCTTCCTCCATCAAAAAGTTTTTTGGCTCTGGCTTTATTACGTTGTTGAATTGCCATACCTTTCATAAGTTGCCCTGATTTGGAAACGATATTCAAGGATGCACAAAAAAGCATCGGTACGCTTTGCTACCGATGCTATCACCTGTAAAAACTATAATATTAAATTCAGCTAAACTTTAATCATGCTGCTTTTGTGGAAGATGTCGTTCTGGATGACCACTTCCATGTGTCTTTTTGTTTTTTTCTTGTTTCTTCTGATTTTGTTTAAGCTTCTCAACAAATTGATGAGTGCTTTCCATGATATCCCTCCTTGGTTATTCCGCCTAATTGTTACTTTATCCAGTAAAAAGGGAAATCATGCGTCATCAAATTTTGCTAAACTACTCTACGCATCGCCCGCAGCACATCCACTTCTGTCGCTCGTTTGGCTGGTCTCAAGCAAGAAATGAGTCTTAACTCATGCAAAAATGGCTAAGCCGAAAATTTATTAATTAAAGCGGCTTGTAATTGCTTTCTTGCACGATACAATCGATTTTTTATCGTAGAGGAACGTAGCTGTAATTGACACGCAATTTCTTTTTCCTTTAGTCCGTATTTAAGTTGCAATACTAATACTTCCTTGTACTCTTTTTTTAGCTGCGCCATGGAATCATTCAGTACTTTTTGAAAAAAATTCTGTTCAACCTCTTTTTCTGTTAAATCCTGACTGTTTGATACAAATAATATCGCTTCAATCATACTTTGATCAGATGGAAGCCAGTTTTTTCTTTTTTCTGCCCTGAGAAAATCGATAGCTGTCCTGACCGCAATTTGTGCAAGCCAGGGTGCAATTTTTTGTTGGTCACAAACACTATCGATATTTTTATAAGCTTTTAAGAAGGTTTCTTGCACAACATCCTCAGCAAGAAAGTGATCTTTTAAGACAGAGTATGCTATTGTGTGTAATCTCCTTGAGTACAGGGAATAGATGAGCGCAATATCAATTTCTGCCATAATAATATCCCCTTATTTAAAGTGTTGTTTAATAAAATCAGGCGCATGCTCTTCATCAAAAAAGTAGGTTTCAGCAAGATGTTCACCTTTATAGTAAAAAACAGCAGAGTATTTGTGATTTGGCATTGAGCTTGCTTGCGCTAAACAGAGTTCGATCTGTTTCTTATCCGTGATGGTCAATTTTTCTTTTTGATTTTCTATTTCATTAATAAACAATTGTGGGTCGTTATACTGATCGGTAAATGGATCCATTTTTAAATCAGCGACGACGATTTTCTCAACATCGTCAGCCTGCACACTAGCTTGCTCAAAAAGATCATTTTGAATGAGCCATTGGGTAAAATGTTCATAGTTTGGTTTATGGTTTAAATAAACAGAACGGTCTTTACCAAAAAAGATTTCAATCCCCGAACCGCGGCCTTCAAAATAACGCTCATCCAGATAGGACTCAGATAAAATATCTTGTTTTAAAGCAGCAATTGCCTCCGCTATTTGTTGTGAATTCGATAACGTCACAAAGTGATTTGAGAAAGAGTTTGATGAAATTTTTATTTGATTAATTTTTTCTACGTTCAGATGAAAGATTTCATTGGATGCTTGTTTGTACTCTTTAGACTCATGGATGTTTCGGTACGAATCCTCATAAAGTTCTTGATTGATTCGATATTGGCGGGAAATTTGGCTCCCATCATTAAGTGTGTAGAGGAAAAACGCTATTTCATATTGCCCCTCTTGTAGTTTCTGATTGAGGCTTTTATCTGCAATAATTTGTTTGTGTAGCTCGAGCACCTCTTTAATATTGTTCTTGCTTTCGAGTTCAGAAGGCACAAAATACGGTGCGTATGACTCACTTTTATCTGAAAATACATACGGTTGGTTGGTTAAAATGACACTTTTTATATCCTCTTGCTTTGGCAACTTTTTCTCATAAAAACCAAGTGATTGTACAAAAACAATCGTTACAGTAACAATGATCCCATACACAATTAAGCCTTTTAAATTTCCGAATATACGCCACGTTTTTTGGAGCACCATTTCTGCGATAAAATAGCCAATCATGGCTCCTAAGCAATAACCGAAAATAATCCATGTTAAATCCGTATTTTGAACCTCACTAAAATAAACACCACCGAATAGCATAACACAGGTTGTAACGCCGTATTTGAAGACGACTCTTAAGTTTGAATAGGCAATTGCTTCGGAGGTTACTTCGATTTTCCTTTTTTTATAAAAATAGAAAGATAAACTATACAAAAGAAGTGCCAATGCAAAATAACTAATACCATAGCTCCACTGCAGTGGACGGTTATCAAGCACCAATGCATAAGTAATCGGTGAATATTTCTCCAAATCCTTATTTAAAAAGTAATCACTAGGAAATCCGTAAAGCAGCAGTCTCAAATTATAAAAAATAAGCAGCGTTATCCCAACTGGGAAAAATAAAAAACATAGGTTAATACGGCCTGCACAGCGGAAATACCGGTCATCATTGCGATAAAAACACCGGATAAAAAAAGAACTATATTCATCAGAATGGTCGTAACAGTCCAATATAAGATGTCTTTGACCCCAAAATAAGGACTAAGATCAAGTGCGCCATGAGTAAGTAGAATCAATATCGTATTTAATAAGACCGGAACAATAAGTAGCACAAGACCAGTTAATACATAATATTGGTAGATTTTTGAACGCTTAACTGGCAAGCTATGAATTAAATCAGCAGCTTGTTTTACGTGTAAAAAACGAAATAAGAAGACTGCCATTATTATGGGAATGACCACCAATAAAACCACTTGAATATGATAATCATATTGAAATAAACTGTCGACTTGAACGTTAACAAATTGTTTTCTAGAGTACGTCATCATCATACGAATTGGTAAAGCAATACACAGACCCAAAAAATATACAATTGATACCCAGCCCACACTCCGAACAACTTGGAGGAGAATCTCTTTATTAAACGATGATGTTTTTGATTGCATAGCCAATATCCTCCATTTCATAAATAAAAATTTCTTCAAGTGTTAGCGGTAGCAGGTCAAATAGGACGGGATTTGTTGCGCCAATTTGTTCTGTGATTCGTTCACTTTCCCCTCTTACAATATAAAGGTAAACACTCCCTCTTTGCTCTTTGTGGAGAACTTCAAGATGTTGTAAAAGCTGTTCAGGCACAGTTCCGGACTTATAAGCTACCTGAACCTTATGAACATCTGATTTTAATTCATCCAGTTCTTTTTCAAATAAAAGCCTTCCTTTATGAATCACGCCTATATGGTCACAAATATCCTCTATTTCAAGGAGATTATGTGATGAGATTAAAATCGTCATATCTCGATCAGCAACATCTTGAATCAAAATGTTTTTTATTTTCTTTCGTACAACTGGATCAAGTCCATCCATCGGTTCATCTAGAATCAAAATGTCTGGCTTAGAGGAAAGAGCTAGAATAAAAGCAATTTGGCGTTGCCAGCCTTTGGAAAATGACAGAATTTTTTTATGAATATTTAACTCAAATGATGCAATTAATTTATGAAAGCGCTCGTCACTCCATGATGGATACATGCTTTTATAAAAGCGAGCCATTTGCTTGGTTGTATATTGAGACAAAAAATAAGGTGTATCAGGAAGATAAAAAACCTTTTGTTTCTGCTCAACCTGTTCAAAGATTGGTGAACCACCAATCTCAACGCTACCCTGTTCTTGCTTGTAAACACCGGCAATTAGCTTCATCAAGGTTGTTTTTCCAGCACCATTCGAGCCGATTAATCCATAAATGGAACCTTTAGCAATCGAAAGGGTGACGTTTTCAATCGCTGGTGAGGTATCAAATGCTTTACTGACACGTGTTAATTTAATCATTTTGATCCCCTCCCTTTTTTGCAGCGTCTAATTTTAGAATAAGTTCGACCAATTCATCAGCCGAAACACCTAGATAGAGAGCTTCTATGATCAGCTTTTCCAATTCTTTTTTCACCCCTGCGATTTTTTCTACATCCTTTGTTTGATTACTCGGATTGACAAAGCTGCCTTTACCCTTTACAGAATAAATAAAGCCTTGAACCTCTAATTCTCGATAAGCCTTCTGAATGGTATTCGGATTAATCGTGAGCTGAGTTGCCAGCATCCGAACTGATGGGAGCTGCTCATCTGGTTTGAGAATTTCGTTCATAATAAGTTCCTTTAACTTATCGACGAGTTGTTCATAAATGGGTTTTCGGCTCCTTAAGTCTAGCTCAAACATAAAACCCTCCAATCTGGTGGCTAGCACCACTTCGTTTACAGACTAAGTATTAAGCTGTATTAATTGTACTATGTGTACTACGTGTACTACGTGTATTAAGTGTACTATCAAACGTAATACAGTTTGATTATAATGCATCATCCATAAAATGAAAAGCTCTGTTTTTGAAATAATCACCAAATTAAAAAAGGAGCTCAACAGAGTGAGCTCTCAATAAACATTAATAGATTCTTTTGGCACCAACATAATATTGTGACCAATAGGAATTATCTAGAGAAACAACTTGGATTCCCTTGGAACTTGTTGCCGATACAAATTTATTATCTCCAACATAAAAACCTACGTGCGAGATCACACCTGGTGAATTTACAGCATAATAAACTAAATCCCCTGGCTGTAATTTACTCCGCGAAATAGGGGTGCCCTGTAAATAGAGATTACTCGATGTCGTTCTTGACATTTCTACTCCATGTTTATTAAACATAAAATAGACAAAGCCTGAGCAATCAAAACCTGTGGGTGTTGCCCCGCCCCATAAATAAGGGACACCGATATAATTATTTGTATCTCTAACGATTTCTTTTTTCACTAGTGCATGTTGGATCGCTGTTACCGTTGCGGAATCCTCTGTCCCCGTTACAGTGAGACCATAATCGCTTTGAAAGTTCTTTAATGCTTGAATAGTGGTTGAATCGTAAGTTCCTGTCATCGTTGGAACTGCGTAGTAACCAAGTGACTGCAATTGTTTTTGAATGACGGTTGCACTTGATTCAGTTCCAGTAGTAGGGGCTGGTGTGACAGCCGTTGGAATGACGAGAATTTGTCCAATATTAATGATATCAGTCGTTAATTGATTCGCTTGCTTTATTTTATCAACGGTGGTGGCAAACTGCCTTGCTAGAGCATAAAGGCTATCTCCAGCCTTCACCGTATAAGTTATGGTTTGGACAGGTGCAGGTACCAGGTGGTGGCGTTGGATTGGGATTCGTGGCTGAAGTTGGAATCAATAATGTTTGCCCAATCGATAAGGTAGTCGTTGTTAACTGATTTGTTTTTTGAATCGCCTCTACTGTGGTACCAAATTTTTTTGCAATCCCCCATAAACTATCACCTGAAACAACTTGATAGGTGATATTACTATAGGAAGGGTTAGTAGTTTCACTCGTTGCAGATGCGGAGGGAATCACTAATGTTTGACCAATCCGAAGGAGATCCGTTGTTAAACCATTGGCGCTTTTTAACATATTTACAGTAATACCGAATCGATTGGCAATCCCCCATAAACTATCACCAGCCACAACCGTATACGTTGATCCATTAGTGGTACTCACAGTTGAAGTGGAAGCAGCTGCCGTATCCTGGTCATTACCCATAATACTAATAGTGGTAAGTAAGATTGTTCCCATCATAATTTGCACGGATTTAACGACTAGCCCTTTGGGGATTTTCTCTTTTATATAAATTTGTATAGCATGATCCATCGTTACTAATTTAGTTTTCTGATTGACATCCAGATCGGTACTAAATTCGGTAGCATTTTTATTTACATATAAAACGATCTTATAACCGTCTTCTACCGGGATGAGTTGGTGTTTATTAAATAGATCCATGAAATGATCACCTCTGTTTTAACATTCACCTCATAAAGAAAATTATTTATCTCTTTTAAAAGGAAAAACATGCTAAAACTTAATATAATCACAAGATGAAAATAAAAAAACACACAGCATTTTAAAATGCTGTGTGTTTATGGAATAGAGCTACATATCCTGCCAAACTTCATCAGAGATGTCGCAATCGAAATATTGGATCGCCATATCCTTACTTTCATCAGTTAATTCCTTATATAAATGTAATTCTGGTAAATGCTCTGCAAAGTCTAAAACATCAGCTACTTCACTTTCTGGAATTTCGTTTATTAGCTTTAATAATTTTTCTTTTGCCTCGTTCATGGCAATCACTCCTGTGTTTATTTGACTTTATTTTATTATATCACTTTTATTTTCCAATATGACAAAGTTAACAAAACCTTCAAATTTTACAGATAAAACCAAACAATACCATTACTATTTTTACACAAATAGCGATTTACCGTGAGGAATCTTCACAAAAATGTAAATTTATGCACTTGACAAAAGAAAAATGTAGTGCTATTAATAGTATTAATTATCTGAAAATTAGAAATGCTGAGGAGGAAATATGAAAAACGTTTATGATTTAGCCGAATATAAAAAAAGACGAAAGAAATTAAAATTAACAAGAGCAATTAACAAGTATAAAGTAATCCTTTCATTTTGTACTATTTTCTCCATTTCAATTTCGCTCTGGGCATTTGTATCACTAAAGGCAGCAGTCATCTTCTCAGCGCTAATCCTTATGCTTCCTTTACTATTAAACAAGAAAAATTATTTACCGCAGATCGAGAAAGTTCCTGTTTCAAAGCCCCATTGAGGGCTTTGTTTTCATTTTAGGTAAAAAAAACTGCATTTCGCAGCCAATTTGTTTGCCACGAAATGCAGTGATATCTTTTATTCGTATTTTTTAAATATTAATGAAGCATTATGTCCGCCAAATCCTAATGAATTGGATAGAACTACATTAACATCCTGCTTGATTGCAACATTTGGAACATAATCTAAATCTAGCTCTTCATCCTTTGTTTCTAAATTAATGGTTGGTGGAATAATACCTTCATTAATGATGAATAAAGAGAAAATAGCTTCGATTGCCCAGGCTGCTCCTAGTAAATGCCCCGTCATCGATTTTGTGGAACTAACCTTTAATTGGTAAGCTGCATTTCCAAAAACCTCTTTAATCGCTTTTGTTTCATACAGGTCATTATAATACGTACTTGTACCGTGTGCATTAATATAATCCACTTGTTCTGGCGTAATTCCTGCATCACTTATGGCTAGTTTCATCGCACGTTGCCCACCCTCGCCATTTGGTGCAGGCGTTGTAATATGGTAAGCATCCCCTGTTGCACCGTAACCAACAAGTTCTCCATAAATTTTCGCTCCACGAGCTACTGCATGTTGAAGCTCTTCTAAAATTAATATGCCCGCTCCTTCAGCAATGACAAAGCCATCTCGGTTTTTGTCAAACGGTCTACTTGCTGAATTAGGATCTGGATTGGTAGAAAGTGCAGTCATATTTGAGAAGCCTGCAATCGTCATTTCTGTAATCGCTGCTTCTGTTCCGCCTGCCACCATCATGTCAACTTCTCCATTTTGAATGACTCGGAAGGCGTCTCCAATTGAATTTGCTCCAGAGGCACATGCTGTAACGGAGCAATTATTGATTCCTTTTGCGCCAAGCTCAATGGAGACCCTGCCTGCAGCCATATCTGGAATTAGCATCGGAATAATGAAAGGATTCACCCGTCTAGGTCCTTTGTCTAAAAAGCGTTTGTGCTGAGTTTCAAACTCATCCAATCCGCCTATTCCTGAGCCAATCCAAACGCCAATACGTTCTGCTGAGATATTATCTCCTACTTTAACGCCTGCATCTGTGATCGCCATCTTACTTGCTGCAACTGCGAATTGGGTATAACGACCCATTCTTTTTGCTTCTTTTCCATCCATATAATCTTCTGGGTTAAACTCCTTTACTTCTCCACCAACCTTGACATTGAATTTCTCCATGTCAAATTTTGTAATGGGTGCAATTCCGGAAACCCCATTTTTAATATTTTCCCAAGTGGTAAAAGCATCATTTCCAAGTGGAGTAATAGCTCCAATACCTGTTACGACTACTCTTTTTTTCATTCGCTTTTTCTCCCCAATGACTATTTATTTACCCCATTTTAAACAGATCGAGCCCCACGTTAGGCCCCCACCAAATCCTACTAGGACAATGACATCCCCATCTTGAATCAAGCCATTTTCGATTTCCGAAAACAATGCTAGTGGAATGGAGGCTGCAGAGGTATTTCCATGTTTAGTAACAGTGGTCGAAACCTTTTCCTGCGCTAAACCTAATCGTTCTCTTGCTGCATCGATAATACGAATATTTGCTTGATGCGGAATTAGAAAATCGACATCTTCTTTTTTTAGCCCAGCCTTATCAATAGCGTGAAGACTAGACTCCGGCATTTGCCGTACAGCAAATTTATAAACCTCGCGACCATTCATTTTAATTTTGCCAGTTTCAGCATCAATGTATAAATGATCTGCACCACTGCCGTCTGCCCCTAAATCAACTGATAATATTCCTTTGTCACTAGAGACTTCACTTAGAACAACGGCACCAGCCCCATCGCCAAAAAGGACGCAGGTAGTCCGGTCAGACCAATCCAGCGTTTTCGTAAATTTCTCGCTCCCAATAACTAAAACATTCTGATACGTATCCGTTTCAATAAATGGCTTAGCGGTTGCAATTGCATATATAAAACCAGAACAAGCAGCACTCACATCCATTGCCGGAATATTTCTTACGCCAAGTGCCTCTTGCACCATACAAGCTACCGAAGGAAAGGGATGATCCGGTGTAGCCGTCGCAACAAGAATCATATCGATTTCCGTTGCCTGTAGTCCAGCATTTTCTAGTGCTCGCTCCGCAGCGATAATCGCCATGTGCGAGGTGTCAATATCTTCATTAGCTATTCTGCGTTCTTCAATACCTGTTCTGGTACGAATCCATTCGTCATTTGTATCTATTTTACTTTCTAAATCAGCGTTTGTAACAATTTGTTCTGGAACATATGTACCAATTCCGATAATTCCAACTCGTTTCATTCCATCACCCTAACATTGTAGTTTTTATGACTAGGTCATAATATCTCATATAACATTATAAACGTTTCTCCTTAAAAAGTGAAGGTAAGAAATTTATATTAAATTTATGGATTAATGCTCATTAGACTAGCTGCAAAGAAGATATGTATAAATAGAAAGATATTTTATTTATGGGGGATTTAACAATGCCAGCAATGATGTTTGTCCTTATGTTATTTATTGTTAGTTTCCTATTTAGTTTCGGTTTTGTGGCATTATTTCAAAAAAAGGGAAGAGATTGGGTCCGTTCTGTACTTTCTTGTCTTGGTTTAATTGGAGTCATTCTTTCATTGATGTATTTTTTATCATCATGAACTAAAAACGGGCTACAATTTGCAGCCCGTCCATTTGTTTATTGCTTTCTATTGTTTGTTGAGCAGTGTAAGCGTCGTCAAAAAAATATTGTATATTATGCTACTTCTGATTCTTTGGAGTGAACCTTTTTCATAAAGTCGTTTACATCGGCAGGAACTTTACGGTCTAGCTTAGAAACAATAAAGACAGATAAAAATCCAATTGGAACGGTAATAATACCCGGGATTTTGAACTGTAAAATCTCTGGTAATGTTGTTGGAAGGAAGATACAATACATGGAAACTAACAATCCGATAACTAGACCAGCAATGGCACCTTTCTCTGTCATCCCTCTCCACCATATTCCCAAAATAAAGATCGGTGTAAAGGTGCTAGCTGCAACGGTAAATGCTAAAGCAACTAGATGCCCAATAGACGCATTTTTTACCATTAAACCTAGCGCACCGTATAAAATTCCTAATATTACGATGGAAACCTTACCTGCAATAACACGTTCTTTTTCTGTAATGTTTTTGCGGAAGAACGTTGCATATAGGTCATGAGCAAGTGCACCAGAACTAGCAATAAATAAACCTGATAGATTTGAGAAAATCGCAGCAAACGCACCAGCGATAACTAAACCTAATAACCATTTACCACCAAGAGCCTGAGCTGTTGAAGGGATTACCATGTTATTACCACCAAGTACCAGGTCTTTGATAACTTGTGGGTCTGCATTTCCGGAAAGATAAATTTCGCGTCCTACAGCACCAAGGTAAACTGCAAAGAAGAAGAATACACTAGCGATTCCAATCGCCATAAGAGCACTTTTACGTGCAGCTTTTGCACTTGGGTTTGTATAGAATCGTAATAAGATATGTGGAAGACCCATTGTTCCCAGTGAAAGAGCGATTGTCATCGAAATAGTTTGCCAGAAGCTTGGGAAATAGTTTCCTGTTCCAGACCAAGAATTTCCATCATGAACGACATCTTTGCCATCTAAAGCAAAGGCGGCAGTTCCTTTAATTGAACCTGTAAAGTCAGTCAGAGATGCTAAAATTTTTGGGTAATGTAAACCTCCGTAAATCGCCGCAGCAACCATAAGAATGAAACAGCCAAGACGGATCCAAAGCTCAAGCGCTTGGTTTAGTGTTGTGCCCTTCATTCCGCCAACACCAACGTAGAAGATCATAACTGCGCAAGTAAATATGATTCCAAATTCATAAGTGGTTCCAAAGAACATCGTTAAAATTTGAGCAGCACCTAAAAGCTGTGGTGCAGCATAAAATCCTGAAATCGCTAATACAACTGTTACAGCTGCTAATCTTGCACGTTTACTATGAAAGCGGTAAGCTAGAAAATCAGGTACAGTGAATGCGCCAAATCGGCGGAGTGGACCAGCAACGAAAATGGCTAATAGGGTTAATCCAATTGAGAAACAGAATGCATAGTATGCACCATCATAGCCTAATTGGAAAGTCAAACCTGCAATTCCTAGGAATGTTGCTGCG